>NZ_JBXYJF010000006.1:0-112510 GCF_057396245.1 Psychrobacter sp. CX16 | reverse complement strand
CATTTGAGTTTGAATATGAGAACGCCTTTCGAGTTTCATCAAAGTTATGGGTGTTCTGCATAGAAAAAACCAGATACACGGGGTATCTGGCTTGTTTTAAATCATCAACCTATTTTAGGACGAGACACAATCAGCCTCAATCAGACTCATTTAAAACATATTACACATGACCAAAGGGGGTTAATGCCTCTTGTCTGTCTTCAAAAGTCGCCGGATCATCATAAGGATCGGCCGGCTCAGGCTCTTTAAACGGTGGCTCAGAAGATTCAATAGAGGGATCCTTCAGCACATACGCCCAAGCCTGTTTGCGGCCATTGACATCATACTCCCAATAAACGCCTTGTACTTCTGGCTCAAACCCTGGCAGTGAGTTAACCCCTTCCTCGAGCGCCAAGAAGTAATCCAGAACGGCACCGCCCCAAACCTCCCCAGGTACAATACAGTAAACACCAGGAGGATAGGGAAGTGCACCTTCCATCGCAATACGGCCTTTAATTCTTGCTAATGGCACCAACTCGATATCATTACGTATAAAGGCATTGTGTGCATCAAAGGCACGCATTGCAAACTTAGGACGGTGCTCACGTTTAAACATCTGCTGCTGCAATAGGTTTAGCTTATGTTTGGCATAAAAATCATGCAGACGCTGACACAGCTCGTTGATACCCAAGCTGCGATATTGCGGATACGCTTTAGCCAATGACGGCAATACTTCACTCACCGGGCTATTTGACTTAATATGGGCTTCAAATCTGACAATACGTGCTACCAGATGTTGGAACTTCGCTAAAGTCTCAGCAGGGGTTAACAAGAATAAGATAGAGTTTAAATCCGCTTTCTCAGGAATGACTGAGCTTTCACGTAGATAATGCGCCAGTAATGGGGCTGGTACGCCGGTGTTTTCATATTCACCCGTTTCCATATTGATACCCGGTGTGGCCAATAACAGCTTACACGGGTCGATAAAGTACTGTTTGTCAGAATACTGTTCGAAGTCATGCCAGCGATCGCCTTCTTTAAATTCAAAGAAACGGATACGGTTTGCAATATCAAGTTGCTCTTTATCCGTCAATAATGCCTTAAGAAGCGTTTTTATTTGGGTAGCATCATTACAATGTGCCAGATGCCTAATTAAGCTGTCGTAGTGGTCATGTTTAGACATAGAGGATTTTGGTCTTATAAAATAGTGTTATCGATTATTTTTAATAATAGGGCATTTAAATTGTTTCAGTACACTAGTACATGAATGGCAAGTTTTTAGATCAATTGTCTATAAAGTTATAAATCGATTAGTGGGATGCTTCAATTGCCGGTTTAAAATGGCTAAATTTCAATACTCACTTGCCAATCACTAATATTAACCTCAATACAGTTATTCCCTCCAGCGTTGATTCTATCAACTACCAAAAAGGCACTGGTGTTATTTAAAGCCAATAGCGGATGATGCCACACGCCAGCATTATATTGTACCCCTTGATTCGACTTAACATAAAATACGCTTAATTCATCGACAGATTCAGGGGGTTTGCCTTTTGGAGCTACGACGACTATATAGTCTTCACCTTGCATGGAGAAAAAAGCTTGAGTACCTAAAGGATGATATTCCATAACTGATAGGGTTATTGGAAGTGTACGTGGCTTGGCCATAAAAATACTCATGCCCACCTCACCGCCATCAATACTGACCGTTGCAATAGCATGATGTCGCATTGCAAAGCCATTATTAATCTCGTAGCAATTATCAAGTGTTTTATCTTGATCATCATAAGGTTCAATTAAAGTTCCGAATGGCGCGAAGTTTTCTTTGGTTATTGGTATTGGAGTTAATACTCGTGTCATCAAATTGCCCTTACGTTATTTTAATACCACATTTTATTAGTAAACTTTATTACTAAACTAAAAGTTCTAAGCTTAAGTACTATGCTTAAGTACTCAATTTAATCTAGCATACGATATTAAGTAACTTATACATTAAGCCATAATTAATATGTTACATCGCTTATTTAAATACATCTAACCACAAAACTCTAAATAAATTTACCCAGCAATCGTACTCGACTTATCCCACCATCTGGAAAAATATTGACTCTTATATGGGTAATAGGGGTTTTGATCTTTAAGTCATCAAATGTATGCACACTATCAGCAGATGTTTTTTGGGGTTCAAGTAAAGTTTCCCAAAACATGCTTTGAGTGACTAAGGTGTCTTTAGGCATACCGGGGGCATAGACAGCTTGAACCGATACTTTATCTGGAAAATTGCCTTTAAAATGGCTTGTGTCAATTTCAATAGCCTCTGCTATACCCGCTGCACCGAGTCCTATAATACACCAGTCATTACCCGGCTCACGGCGACGCCGGGTTTCCCAACCTTCGCCCATATTAGGTGCTTTATGGGGCAGCAAAAGGTTTTCAACCGATCCAAAATGTTCATCATTGGTCGCAATGGCTTTACCACCGTTACGAGCAGCAATTAAGTCGATGGTTTTATCAGTGACCTCACTTGGGTCGATTTGCACATAACCATAGACACGTAATCGAGCAATCCCTCCATCAGGGTAAATGTTAAGGCGTAAATGAGTGATGATATCTGTTGATTTTGGCTTTTGAATGTTGATAAATTCATGTGAATTCCCCTGTAAGGGTGTCATACCGACAAAGCTACGCCACCGAAGGTTTTCCCAGTCAGCTTGTTGCATTGCTTCGAGTTCTTCATCTTCTTTTAGTATCAACTCTGGTGCGTTTATCGCATCAATACTGGCTGACGGAGGATAGTTCCCCGTAAAATGACTGGTATCTATGTCAATACCTATTATTCTAGTTGGACGCGCCAGCTGGATAATACAGTAGTCATGACCCAGCTCACGCATGCGTCGAGTCTCCCAGCCGTCCATCCATTTACCATGATCATCAAACTTTCCGACCACAAACACCGGCGGTTCATGTTTAATTAGGCGTTCTTTCGGAGCAAAAAAGTCATTGGTTGCAAACAGCACTTTAGCACCAAGGCGACTGTCAGCAACATTGGTTATGTTGACAAAATCCGGCAGTTTCTCTGGGAAGTTATCGGGCAGAATGATTTGTCCAGGATGAATGCTAGTAGATGACATGGGCTCTTCCTTAAAAAATGTATAAAGGATTGATTATAAGGAAATTGAAACTATAACTTCGAGTGTTTATTCTCTAGAATTTTAGCGACGTATGTTAATAAATATGGTCTATCATAGCCAATTAGATGTATTGTCTGTAGTAGCGGGATGATGCTCATACCAATGTTTGGCAATATCATTGCGACGACATACCCAAACATCGGGTTTTTCGCTGATATATTTTAAAAACTTCTTTAATGCTTTGATGCGACCAGCACGTCCAATTATTCGACAATGAAGCCCAACGGAAAGCATCTTAGGAACTTGGCTCCCAGTATTATTCTGACCTTCTTCATACAGCGTATCAAAGCTGTCTTTAAGATATTGAAAAAATGGCTCAGCAGAGGTATAACCAGGAGATGAGGCAAAGCGCATATCATTGGTCTCTAACGAATAGGGTATGACCAAATGTGGTTTCCTAATGATTTTAGAGATACCCCCTTGGTTTTCTTGAACTTTAACACTTAGCCAATAGGGCAGTTCATCTGCATAGGAGTCGCTATCGTAGCTATAACCACCTTGTTCAACGACAAGCTCGCGCGTATTCGGGCTATCGCGACCCGTATACCAGCCAGCGGGCTGATAGCCTAACATCTTTTTAAATATATCAGTTGCCTTTTCAATGTGCTCCCGCTCCGTTTCGCGGTACATATTTTGATAAGTAATCCAGCGCAGTCCATGACTGGCGACTTCATGGCCATCTTCTAAAACTCGGTCTATAATATGTGGCGTTCGCATAGCGGCTGCAGCACATACAAAGGTGGTGATAGGGTAGCCGTATTCTTTAAACGTATCTAATACTCGCCATACACCAACACGACTACCGTATTCAAAGGCAGATTCTATAGATTGATGACGATTATCAAAGGCTGGTGTGCCTAAAATATCGGATAAAAATTTTTCAGACTGTGCGTCGCCATGAATGACGCTATTTTCTGCACCTTCTTCAATATTTAAGACGAATTGAACGGCAATTTTAGCACCACCCGGCCACTTTGGGTCAGGAGGACTGCTTTCGTAACCTTTTAGGTCTCTAGAATAGCTTCCTGAGCTATCAAATAAGTTAACATGTTTATATGTATTTGAGGTCATATTTTGTTCTTATGGTTGGTTGTAAAAATGCATAGATGCATTAAAAATAAAGCCGATTATTTTAAAAATGAAACAAAGGTGAGAACCCATTTTATAAAGTCCTCACCTTGTGTTTTTTAATGTAATATATTAAGTATTGAAAAAGGTTTAGACTGCCAGCACTTTAACAAGGGGATCAGCTTCTTGTTTACGCATAAGCACCCAATAAATTAAACCACCTAAAGATGCTCCTATTATAAAACCAAAACCTTCGAGTGCAGTTAGTGAAGGATTTAGAGAAATAATGAGGGATACTATCCCCGCAAATACAAAAGCAGCTACGCCTCTTAAATTCCAGCCATTTTGATAATAGTATCGGCCAGAAGGGGAGGAATCAAATAAGTCTTGTATGTCTAATTCCTGTTTTTTGATTAAATAGTAATCTACCACTAGAATACCAAAAAACGGGGCTATGATGGATCCAATAATATTAACAAAACCGACGATGCCCACTTGACTAATGAAAGATAACCATAATCCGCCTATAAAGAATGCGATAACTGCTGTAATTATGCCGCCTCGTCTAAAACTAATGTGTTTGGGAAATAAATTTGCTAAATCATAAGCTGGCGGTATAAAGTTTGCCACCATATTGATACCAACAGTGGCTGCAAAGAAAGTTAATGCAGAAACAATCGTCAATGGTAAGGCATCCACTCGTGCTACGATATCAGAAGGATTTGTTAATGGTTCGCCATACATGACAAGAGTGCCAGCGGTAATTACCAGAGCTATAAAAGAGAAAAACACCATGTTTAAAGGCAAACCAATCAAGTTCCCAATTTTCATTTGTTTTTCGCTTTTTACAAAGCGTGAGAAATCGCCAAAATTAATAACCACCGCAGAGAAATAAGCAATCATAGTTCCTACAATAGCGGTAAAAGCATCAAATTTGCTACCAGGATAGTCACTATTTTCACCAAATATGGTACCAATTGCAGGCATTAGTTCGGAACCAGCGCTATACCAGACCACTCCCATTAAAACCAACATAACAATATAAACGAAGGGTCCTGCCCAATTTAAAAAAGTTTTAATAGGTTCAATGCCCGCCCAAAATAGTATTAATTGGAACCCCCATACAATAGCAAAAGCCAACCAAGCCGTAGAGGATAGACCTAAGAAAGTATTAGCAGACTCTCCAATAAATAAGGTCAAGAGAATAGCTACAGCTGTTGAAGCAAAATAGGTCTGAACTCCGTACCAGAATATTCCGATTATAGCTCGCATAATGGCTGGTAGGTTAGCACCATTAATGCCCATGCTTGCTCGGATAACTACTGGGAAAGGGATACCATATTTAACCCCCGGTTTCCCAGTAAGATTAACCATCCACATGACGATTATACCAGCCAGCATGATTGCAGCCATCACAGACCAGCCACTAAGGCCATATGTAAGAAATAATGAGGCAGCTAGAGTATAACCAAATAAGCTTTGCACATCATTAGACCATACATTAAATATCTCAAACCAACCCCAGTTTCGCTTTTCTTTAAGGGTCGGTGCTAAATCTTCGTTAAATAGCCTTGAATTTGTATTACCAACTTTCAGTTCTCTATCAGATATCATGTCAATTTCCTTTTGAGAGGTGGATTAATATAGATAAGAAGATTGGCGACTCATAAATCCTTGGCACGTAAGATATTAGAGCAGTCTAATTTGTGATATAAAGATGAAAAACCGCTATCTCTTAGTTCAGTATATAATTATGCTTACAAAAAAGTTATCTATATTTACAGTATGGCAATATTCATGCCACAAAAAACCTCTTTAACTATGTGGAATTTCGAATAGAAACATTTTTACGAAGGAATAGATCGGCTAAAAATTTTATACAAAAGTCCATTTAAAGATTTACTAGGTAATTCAGCAATAGAGCACGTTCATCCTCTGTCATTTGAGTAATATTACCCAAGGGCATATATTTGCTCTTAACCGCCGTTAAGATTTTTGTTTTGTGAGTTTTTAAATCATCTTGAGATTGTAATATTATCCCTTGAGGTGCGGTATTAAAACCTGCTTGGGTAGGGGCGTTTGAATGACAACTGCCACATCTACTATTGACAACTTGCATAACCTTATTATCGATGGCATTGGTGTCGCTAGAATTGGTTTCATTACCAATATTCGATTCAATTTCAGATTCAACGACACTAGCAGTAGATTTCGCTTTGGCTGCAACAGACTTAGCAGGTTCAACAGGCTCGGGGCGCATCCAGAAAATAAGCGCTAGAGTCAATAATGCTGGGATTACCAAATAACGAGGCTTTTTATTACCTAAATGTTTTTGATTAAAATAATGACGCACTATTGCAGTAATGATAGAGATATAAACCAATACCAGCCAGCCTGACTCATGAGCGTAAGTCATAGGATAATGGTTGCTAATCATGATAAAGACTAATGGCAGGGTAAAGTAGTTATTCATTAACGAACGGTTTTTGGCTTGCAGGGCTAATTCAGCAACTCTTGCTCCAGGTTTCTCACCGTTTTTGACGCACTCAACCAAAGCTCTTTGGGCAGGCATAATGCCAAAGAACACATTACCTACCATAATAGTGCCTAAAATTGCACCAATATGAATATAAGCTGCTCGATCACTAAAAATCTGATACGCCAACCAGATGTCCGTAACCATTAAAATAAAAATAAGCACACTGAAGATTAGTGCATTTTTACCAAGCTCACTACGCACAATGGCTTCGTAGATAAAATAATTACCAAAAATGAAAAGTAAACTTAAGGCCACCGCAGTTAAATTTGAGCTAAAAGCAACTTTACTTGGGTCTATCAAATAGGCTGTAGCATTAAAATAATAAACCACAAACAACATGGCCATACCCGTAAGCCAAGTGGTATAAGCTTCCCATTTAAACCAATGTAATTTTTCAGGCATTTTTTCGGGTTCGAGTTTATATTTTGCTACTTCATAAAATCCGCCCCCATGTACTGCCCATAAATCACCAGAGATGCCTTTTTCTTTTTTCCATTCAGGGGGTTTTTGCAGGCTCATGTCTAACCAAACGAAGTAAAAAGAAGCGCCAATCCAAGCCACACCAGCTATAACATGAAACCAGCGAAAAAATAGCTGTAGCCATTCAAGTAAATATCCGCCCATTTAAATCAATCCTTCTCGTAAAAATATTAGTAGTTCTATATCTATTAATCTCAAAGCTGTTGATTTTTGTCAAATTAGGACCCTCTGTAAGTACTATAGCCATGGGCGCTTATTAATAAGGGAATGTGGTAATGACTGCTATCTGAAATAATAAAATTGATGACCACTTCGGGATAAAACACTTTAATATTCTGAGATTCGAAGTATTCAGCAGTTGCAAAAGTAAGGCTATATTCTCCTGTACTTAGGGTTAAATCGCTATTATGTTCAGTGCTATTGGTTTCAGGGTCATTAAGTTCTAAGTTAGATGACCAATTATCGATTGTAACTCGACCATCATTATTAGTTATTCCTTCTGCTAAATATTTAGTAGCACCTGCATTGGGTAAATCATCTTGAGCTATTCGCTTTAAAGTAACTGTGATACCTGCAGCGGGTTTACCAAGATGGGTATCTAAAATATGGGAAGATAAAGTGGCTGACATTCGGATTCCTTGCTGTTTCTATTGATAATATGTCAATTTATTATTGACTGATTGATAAATCATGTGTCAAACAATGATTGCAAACGATGACGGGTGATTTTATTTTGTTCATTCGATGCAGTTACTAATTCTTGATGCCTAGAGTTCTGAATTCTCTTATTAATAAGGTCCAGCATTTGCTTGGCAGTTTTGCCACTGGCAAAAATAATAAATATAAAACCAAATTTTTGTAAATAAGCTTGATTAGCAGTTGCTAAGTTTTGTAAGGTTTCCAAGTCTGCATCATTAACTGCTGATTGCTCTGAAGCCGCACTAGCCGCTGTATTCTGATATTTTTTACTTAAGGTAGAGATATCACCGATTTGAGGATGACCTTCGAAGGCTTGTAAATAATCTGACTCATGCATGGTATGCCATATATTATCACTGGCATCCATCAAAGAGGTTAGGGAGTCAAAAGGTCTTTTTGCAGCAAGTGCTTGTGCCCAATTTTGGGCAGTACAACAAGTGGCTAAAATACTAACTGCTTCAGTTATTGGTAATGAATTAAATTGTTTTAGACTAATACTCATAAAAATTAATAACCTTTAAGACTTTAAATTCGTTAAGATAAAATAAATACCTAGCTCTTTGCGTAGGCTGTGGCTTTAGCCCAGTATATTTGGTTAAAAGATACGTTATGCTGGGCTAAAAGCACCAGCCTACATTAGAAGATTGTAATATTTTGAGAAATATACACTCGGTTGAAAATTTGCATTCATCTAGCATTGGAAATCCTAATGTCCGTTTCAAAAGACCTAAATGTTAATCGTTCTAATAGCTCAAATAGCACTAGAACCCATCAAGAGATCCGTACTGAAAACGAAAGGCTTATCCTACAAGCTGCTGAAACAGTTTTTGTGGCTAATGGCTTCAAAGGGGCGACAATGCAATCCATAGCCGATTTAGCCGGTGTACCTAAAGCCAATGTGCATTACTATTTCAAAAGTAAGAAAAAGCTATATATCGCTGTATTGACAACTATCATTGATGATTGGAACACAGGTTTAGAAGATATCAATGAAGATAGCGATCCTAAAACAAGTATTGAAGCCTTTATTCATCTCAAATTAGACAGTGCCTTTAAATATCCCAATCATCATAAATTATTTGCGATGGAAGTCATCAACGGTGCTCCTTTTTTGCAAGACTTCATGAACACCAGAATGAGTGAGTGGGCTCAGCAAAAGTCAGCAGTCATTAAAAGCTGGAATGATCAAGGCAAAATAGCCATTGATGATCCTTTACAACTGTTAATGCTTATCTGGACCACCACCCAACGCTACGCTGAATTTGATACCGAAATATTGCACTTATTTGGAAAAACCAGCTACGATGAACAAGACAAACAACGGGTAGCTGATTTTCTAGTTCCCTTCATACTCAGGGGTTGCGGCTTATAGACTGACCACAGCCTCTATCTATGAAGACCTTTTTTTAAGGTTTTTTTAAGATTTAGAGACAACCTCAGTGTTTTCAAAAGAAGCATCTGCTTTAGCTTGTTTTACTTTATCAAACTCGCTCCCATAGTCTTTAGGTATCACGGTATCCAATAGGATTGCTACGATACCTGCTACGGTCACTGCTGAGCCGAATATGTTTTGCACCATTTTGGGCATTTCTGACAACACTTCAGGTACGAATGCCACACCCAATGCCAAGCCCAAAGTGGTGGCGATGATTAGAATATTTCTGTGGGTAAACTCTACGGTTGATAAAATTCGAATACCCGCAGTAGCCACTGTGGCAAACATTAATAATGTGATACCGCCCACAACTGGTTTCGGCAATTGGGTGAAAATAGAGCCTATAAAAGGGAACATACCCATTAGTAACAATAACCCACCAACATACATGCCCACATGGCGACTGGCAACGCCTGTCATCTGAATAACCCCATTGTTCTGGCTATAAGTAGTATTAGGGAAAGTATTAAACATCCCTGCAATCATAGAGTTAACGCCATCTCCCAAAACACCGCCTTTAATCCTCTGTTGATACACAGGCCCTTTAATGGGTTCTTTGGAAATAATGGAGGTAGCCGTTAAATCACCTGAGGTTTCGATAGTGGTAATAACATACATTAGAGCAATAGGAATAAAGGCCTGTAAGTCAAAAGAAAAGCCATACTTAAAGGGAATAGGGGCGGTAAATAAAGGAGCTTCGGCTACTTTTGAGAAATCAATCTTTCCTAAGAAAATAGATATAATTAAACCGACCATCAAAGATATAAAAATAGCATTGGAACGAATATATTTATTTTTAATCGTACTAACTATAATCACAATAAGTAAGACACTACCACCTAAAGCCAGATTGCTCAGACTGCCAAAGTCCTCAGCTTTAAAGCCCCCTGCCAAATCAGTAAGACCAACCTTAGTTAAGGACAGTCCGATGGTTACAATAACACACCCAGTTACTAACGGGCTCATAAAAGTCTTTAACTTAGTAATAAATTGACTAAAAGCTATTTCGATAAAGGCACCCAAAAAGGTAACGGTAAAGATCACCGCCAAGACGTCCTCTGAGCTACCTCCTTTGCCTTTAACGATAAAACCTGCAGCTAAGATAGCACTTAAGAAACCAAAACTAGTGCCCTGAACAGACATTAGTCCAGAGCCTACTGGACCAATTTTTCGTGATTGAATGAAAGTAGCTATCCCAGACACCACCAGTGCCATGCTAATCAAGTAAGGAATATGCTCGCCAAGTCCGAGAACACCGCCGATTACTAAAGAAGGCGTGATAATACCGACAAAGCTAGCTAATACATGCTGTAAAGCGGCCAGTGTGGCCTTTGCAGGTGCCGGTTTATCGTAGAGCCCATAAAGTAAACTACTTTGCATAGTAGGACTATTGATGGAGTTATCAGTATTGGTGCAATTACCTGTTGTCTGGGAAGAGGAGGGCTTATTCATAGTTAGCTTCCTGTTTCTACCTTAATAAAGGGATTTATTGGAAAAAAGAATAAAAAATTAATTTATCTAAAATTTCTGACCAAATGGTCAGCTATAATTTAATTAAGCAATTTTCATGCCAACACTGATCCAATATTTGAACAGTCGCTTTAAAAAACAGAGATAAATATTAGTTTTGAAATTTTTGCAAATCCTTTAACCTGATTAAGGTTTCTAGTTACTATAAACAAGAAGGCAGCCTAGTGGCTGCCTTCTTATAGTTTCTATTTACATCTTCTAGCTAATTATCAATATATTAACTACTAGCTAAATGCTTTTAGCAAAGAGCTATTTATCTCTGGTTATATGACTTATTAATTACACATGACCAAAGGGGGTTAATGCCTCTTGTCTGTCTTCAAAAGTCGCCGGATCATCATAAGGATCGGCAGGCTCAGGCTCTTTAAACGGTGGCTCAGAAGATTCAATAGAGGGATCTCTCAGCACATACGCCCAAGCCTGTTTGCGACCATTGACATCATACTCCCAGTAAACACCTTGTACTTCTGGCTCAAACCCTGGCAGTGAGTTAACCCCTTCCTCGAGCGCCAAGAAGTAATCCAGAACGGCGCCGTCCCAAACCTCCCCAGGTACAATACAGTAAACGCCTGGCGGATAGGGAAGCGCACCCTCCATCGCAATACGGCCCTTAATTCTTGCTAATGGCACCAACTCGATATCATTACGGATAAAGGCATTGTGTGCATCAAAGGCACGCATTGCAAACTTAGGACGGTGCTCACGTTTGAACATCTGCTGCTGCAATAGGTTTAGCTTATGTTTGGCATAAAAATCATGCAGACGCTGACACAGCTCGTTGATACCCAAGCTGCGATATTGCGGATACGCTTTAGCCAATGACGGCAATACTTCGCTCACTGGGCTATTTGACTTAATATGGGCTTCAAATCTGACAATACGTGCTACCAGATGTTGGAACTTCGCTAAAGTCTCAGCAGGGGTTAACAAGAATAAGATAGAGTTTAAATCCGCTTTCTCAGGAATGACCGAGCTTTCACGTAGATAATGCGCCAGTAATGGGGCTGGCACGCCGGTTTCTTCATATTCGCCAGTATCCATATTGATACCCGGTGTGGTCAATAACAGCTTACATGGGTCGATAAAGTACTGTTTGTCAGAATACTGTTCGAAGTCATGCCAGCGATCACCTTCTTTAAATTCAAAGAAACGGATGTCATTGGCGATTTGCTCAGTTTCATAGTCCTGCCATAGCTTGCCATCAATTGTTGGCGGTACAAAAGGTTTTATCATGGTGCAAGTATCAAGCAGCATTTTACGTGCTTCAATACCACCGACAACGCACTCATGCCACATACGTTGACCAGCCTTGCCCTCATGCATTTTGGCATTAACATCTAATGAAGCAAACAGCGGATAAAAGGGGCTGGTTGAGACATGCATCATAAATGAGTTGTTAAAGCGCTTATGGTTCACATAACGTGCCTGCCCACTGATATGGTTGTCTTTTTTGTGAATTTGCGACGCTTGTGAGAAGCCTGCTTGCTGCTTATGCACCGATTGTGTGACGATAATACCCGGATCTTCTGGGGTTAACTCAAGTAATAATGGGGAACAATCACGCATCATTGGAATAAACTGCTCATAACCTACCCAAGCACTGTCAAATAAGATGTAATCACATAAATGACCAATCTTATCGACCACTTGGCGCGCGTTATAAATAGTACCATCATAGGTACCAAGCTGAATCACCGCCAAACGAAATGGACGCTTCGCATCAGCACGCTCAGGTGCTACCTCTTTAATACGCTCGCGAATCTCTGCCTCATCGAAGCAGTGTGAGGCAATACCACCAATCAAACCATACGCATTGCGGTCAGTCTCAAGATAGACAGCGGTGCCGCCACTCATCGACAGTGCACTTTGATAAACAGACTTATGATTATTACGATCAAATAATACCAAATCGCCATGAGCAACCAATGCCCCAATGGCGATTTTGTTCGATGACGATGTACCATTTAAAACAAAGTAAGTTTTATCGGCGTTAAATACTTTTGCCGCATGCGCCTGTGCTTGAAAAGCAGGACCTTCATGGATTAGCAAATCACCTAAACCTACGTCTGCATTACACGAGTCGGCACGGAATAACGTCTCTCCGAAGTATAAGAAGAAGCGACGACCTGAAGGATGACGACGAAAGAATTGACCGCCTTGGTGACCGGGGCAATCAAAAGCAGCATTACCGTAGTCAGTATATTCTCTCAAAGCTTGAAAGAAAGGCGGGTCTAGAGTTTCTATATAATGAGCCGCGGCAGCATTCACTAATTGCCCGTTATAGTATTTTTGGTCATCTGCAAGCTCCAGCACACCGTATACATGCGGCAGCCATTCATCGGGTACACTATCACCATATTTGATCGCCACAAAAATAGGAATGGTAAAGCCTAAGTCTTCAATCTCAGCATGTGCGGTCGGCAAATCTTCCATGGTGACCACAATGGCTGCAATATTGGTAAAATCAGTGGCTTCAACTTCCGTCAGACGGTAGTTACAGTTAAGTGCATAGTCGATGCCTTCGCTGACGGCTATCTTCATTATAAAATCCTTTGGTTCTTCAATTTAAAAATGGGCTTAAATATATCTTATAGGGATTAGTGTATTATTTCCAACCCGTCATTGTTTGATAGTTATTTAATAGCTAGGTACAAGATGGCTAACAAAAGTTATTTATCAAATACTTAGCTGCTTTGGATGACCATTTTACGCTAAATAAATTACCGATTTATAGCTTTATATGGTCTTATCGACATAAAGTTTGGCCGGCTAGTCAAGTACGCTGATATGTTGCGGCCCATAGAGCGCTTCTTTATACTGACCTGTTTTTTTATGCTACCTTTATACCTTATTTTTTGACCGTATTATTATTACTTTTGTACGCTTAGTTTCCGCTGGAGTCAGCACATGTCCGACGCATCAACATCAACGTTTATAACCGCTATCGATAGCTTACCATTAGCCTTTGGCGTTATTATGGCGATTATTGGCTTGGTATTTTATACCCAAGGATTACCGGGTAAATTTTGGCGCCGATTTTATGCGGTACTGCCCGGTATTGTCTTGTGCTGCTTTATTCCGGCCATATTAAACAGCGTAGGCGTATTTGCCGATGGCATTGGCTCACAAATCTACGGCTTTACAGCGACTTATCTATTACCTGCCAGCTTATTATTAATGACACTTTCAATGGATGTGCCGAAGATTTTGGGTTTGGGCTGGAAAGCAATTGCTATGTTTTTGGCAGCGAGTTTTGCCATTATCATTAGCGGTCCGATTAGTCTCGGTATTGCCAAATGGATATCGCCTCAGATGTTTATGGACGATACGCTATGGCGCGGATTCTCGGCAGTGGCAGGTAGCTGGATTGGCGGTGCGGCGAACCAAGCCGCGATGAAGGAGCTGTTTGGTGTCAGCGATGATTTGTTTGGTATGATGATACTGGTTGATACTACCAATGCTTCTTTATGGCTATTGGCCATCTTAGTTATGGCCAAACACAGTGCCAAGATTGACCGTTTATTGAAGGCAGATACCGGTAGTATTGATAAAGTTGTCGCGGCGGTAGAGAGCTATGAGCGAGAAAATGCACGACCTGCCAGCCTAAATGACTTAATGACCATGTTCGGTCTATGCTTTGCTATGGTAGGCCTTGCACATTTTATAGGTGGTAAGATTGCAGATTACTTTGCGCCATATTCGTGGGCGGTACAGTATAGTTTTGCAAGTTCGTTCTTTTGGATGGTGGTGATAATTACCCTAATTGGTATTTGTTTTTCATTCACCAAGATACGCCGGCTAGACCACATTGGTGCCTCAAAGGTCGGTACAGTATTTATCTTTGTATTAATCGCCGCTATCGGTATGCAGATTAACCTGAATGGCTTAGTATCGCAGTGGCGACTGCTGCTCATTGGGTCATTATGGATGAGTATTCATGTGGCGATTATATTTATGGTTGCCAGACTTATTCGAGCGCCATTTTTCTTCTTGGCAGTCGGCTCTAATGCCAATACTGGCGGTGCATCTTCAGCGCCTATTGTGGCAACAGCGTTTCATCCGTCGCTTGCACCGGTTGGGGTGTTTTTAGGTATTTTGGGCTATGCGGTCGGTACGGTGGGCGGCTATGTTTGCACCCAATTGATGCGGTTGGTAGTTGGGTAAGCCGGATAAGCAAATAATTAAAGGACAGTATTATGTTTGGCATGATTAAAGATTGGCGAGAGCAGTGGATATTAGAGCATAGCCCGTGTACGGAAGATGACTGGCGCAAAGTCGCTGGTAAGATAGCCATATTAGATAGGCTTAGTGATGAAGATTTAGTGCGATTAATAGATTTGGCGACGCTATTCTTGCATGACAAATCTATCTCTGGGGTACAGGGTTTTGAGGTCACTGATATCATGCGGCAATCGATTGCGCTACAAGCCTGTCTGCCTATCCTGAATCTAGGTATTGAATGGTATAAAGGTTGGTCATCTATTCTAATTTACCCCAATACTTATATTAGCGAAACGACGACGACCGATGAGATGGGCATTGTGCATCAAGGGCATCAACACCGCAGCGGTGAGGCATGGCTTAAAGGCCCAGTGATTCTATCGTGGGAGGATGTAAAAGACGCTGGCAAGCGTGATGGGCATAATGTGGTTATTCATGAATTTGTGCATAAGCTAGATATGCTAAACGGCCGTGCGAATGGCTTTCCGCCGATACAGTCAGATATGGACCCTAGCGAATGGACCAAGGTTATGGAGGAGGGGTTTGCCGATTTTCAGCACAATCCTAAAGCTGGTATCGATGATTATGGCGCCACCAATCCTGCTGAATTTTTTGCGGTGTTAAGTGAAGTATTTTTTGAAAGACCGCAGGATTTACTCAATGCATTCCCTGATATTTACCAGTTAATGGTTGAGTTTTTTAAACAGAATCCGTTGTAAATTCATTCAGTCTTTATCTTAAACCGAATTCGGGATAAGGGTTGTTGTAGCCAATCCTGCTTTCAGCTATATCTCCTCGTCAGGCAGGGCAGTGACTACAGTTTGGAGCGTCTCTTGCCATCGTAGCCACTCCAAAACTAAGTCACCGCACCCGCCTGACGAGCAGTATACCGCTTCTATCAGGGCTAAACCGCTCTCACGGTTATAGCATAATTTAGTGGATAGGTTATTTAGGTTACTTATTTAGGTTATTGACAAATAATTAAACCCTTAAGTCACAGCCATCACTGCACAGTTACACAAGTCATCACTCTCGAACTGAGTTATCTCGCCAGCAGACAGATTAGGTACTGGAAACACTCGAACCGTTAAAGGTTTGTTTAGTCTAAACGCCATCGTACCTGTATCTCGCATTAATGCCGATAGCTTCTCGTTTGGCGTATCACCAGCAATTGGAACGGTATCTAAACCTATTCCACAAACTGCGCTAAAGGTTAACAATGCCCTAATATCAAAGTCATTATCAATTGTGCCTTGAGCCAATCCCGTATCTTCAGTTACCGCTAACATCAAACCTGAAAATCCAACAGCGTTAATACCCTTGATGGACTTAAAAACACGAGTCAGCAAGCTAGAAGCTTCAACCGTACCCGACGCTCCAAAATATGGCACACCAAGCAATTTATAAACCTCAACCATTGAAGTACAGTCTTTAGAAGGTGCTGCTGAGGTATCAATACCAATGTATGTCCAATCCGTAGCTTCTGAAACTGTACTTCCTGAAGCTGTAGTGTCTGAATGTGAGCTATTAGCTTGAGCTATCTTATTTATGATATCGATATGATGTTGCAGAGCGTAGCTCATTGCTTCAAATGTTAATTGGCGTTGCTGTTGGTAACTTATACTATCTGTTAGATTGTCCTTACGAACTTGCTTATTATGATGTTCATTCACTGCCTGTAACGTAGCGACTAATAAGTCTGGCGTCTCAAGACCAATCACAAATCCTTTATCCGTCTGTCCGCTATGATAACTTGCTGGAAAGTAGGGGATAAATTCATCGCAATTAAAATTTACCGTAAAGTTAAAGTTTCCCTCGCCACGTGGGGTGATCTTTGAGATGTGTTGCACCGTCTCGATGCAATGTTCGATCAGCTCGTTATCAAGTACACCCAAGTCATCGACTGGTACATTGACGCACGCATTGCATAAGTCGCCGTATTGAGCGATAAGCTGAGGTAACAACTCTATTTCCTGCACGGTTTTGGCTTCACCGATAGCAAAGCGAATGCGTAACGGTTTAGATTGGTTGTCTTTAGAGATGGCAGGATTATTGAATGCATCATTATTTGCATCGTTGGGCGCACTAGCATCATGGGTTAGTTGATCTAGTAAGTGGGTGATTTTCTCTAAACCTTGAGCAGCCGATTCAATAGTTCTAGTATCTAGATATTCACCAAAGGGATTGGTGACAATACGAATTGATTGAACCTCATAGCCTTGCAAGTGATACGCTTCGGCTAAGGTATAGCATTGTTTGATAGCATCATCAATGACGTGTTTCCATGTGTCCATATCTTTCGTAAGATTGATAAAAGTGGTTACGGTTCGTACTTTGCAGAAGGATTTATCTTTAAGAACATCATTAAGAATGTTTGGTATTGAATATTGAGGTATATAGTGATTTTTGTTTGTCATAATCTGCTCTCATTTTTAAATTATTCTCAGTTTTAAAGGCGTTATCATTAATACAAGAAAGCTCAAAGTAATCAATTGACCAAACATCACCTCAACTACCCTAAATCCATAAAGTAACCGCACAATATAAAGTCAATAACACTATGATGATATGAATTAGTTTCATTAACTTAAGATTATGTACTAAACGTCGTAACCATTGCCCGCCAGCTGCCCATACCGCTATAGAAAGTAAACTTACAATCATGCATAAAATAATTAAGGGCCAATTTGCTAACCATGCGTAATTTGCGCTCGTATTTGCTAAATTAATAAGTGCAATACTGGGTAGCATGACCGTCATTGTCCATGTCTTTGGATTTAACCACTGGAACAACGCCGCTTGCCAAAAGGTAAGAGGCAGTTCTCCAAACTTCTTTTTAATTTTTGCATCCGCATTTTCGGAAGACTCAAGTTTTAAAGCCTCAGTGACCATCGTGCTAAAGTCACTTATCGCCATTTGATAGGTTAACCATAGAAGATACGCCGTACCCAATATTTTTATACCTAACATAAGGGTAAGGTGATCAACGACGATAGCGGCCATCCCCCAATAGCTTAACCAGGTCATCACGCCAGCACCAAACGTTATGCCTAATAGGTGACCTCGACATCCCCACAGCCCTTTTTTAATACCCCCATGCAATAGCATTAAGTTATTAGGCCCAGGTGTTATGGAGTTAATAAGTATAAATACGGCTAAAGCGAAAACACTGCCTTCTAATCCTGTCATCATATTGGTTAACCTATACTCAAGGTCTATATAAATAATTTAGACATTTATGATAAAAATTAAACCTCAATAACCCCAGACAAATATCGTACCGCATTCCCTGATATCAACACTCTATCCCCTTGTACGGTGCATTCCAGTCCACCGCCACGAGAAGATGCTTGATACGCAAGCAGTGTTTTTTTATTCAAACGTTCACTCCATAAAGGTGCAAGTCCTGTATGCGCTGAACCTGTCACAGGGTCTTCATCGCCCCCACTTGCAGGCCAAAAGTAGCGAGATATAAAGTCATACTGTTTGTATTCTTTAGAGTTAGATAGACTCGTTACTGCCACATCAAATGGGGCAAGGGTTGCTAAGATTTCATTATTTCGCTCAACAGTAAGCACATCTTCCTCAGCTTCGTACACCACAAAATAGGCTTGCTCGTTTTGATAAACTTCACTAGGTTTAATAGACAACCCATCGACTAGGGCGTGGGGCAGGGTAGTTATTCGTTGAGGTATTTGATTTGGAAAATCCATTTCTATTTTGCCATCAACCCGTTTGGTAACGGTTAATTGTCCAACTGCTTCGGCATAGAACTGTACCGAAGATAGTTCGGGTTGTTCACTAAATAGCAAAAAAGCAGATGCTAAAGTCGCATGTCCGCAAAAATCTATTTCTTTAATGGGAGAAAACCAACGAATATGGTAATTAGGCGATACTATATTTAAATCTAAATCCGCCTCATACTTCACCAAAAAGGCCGTTTCTGACAAATTATTTTGCATGGCAATGTTCCGCATTACTGTAGCGTCTAACCAATCCTCAAGCACAATAACCGCTGCTGAATTGCCTTTAAAAACCGTATCAGTAAAGGCATCAATAAAATGGATTTCTAGTTGCATAGGATACTCAATGTGTTGTCAATTAATTTATTTTAAAGATCTTGTTACCAGTTAAATCTTTGCAAATAATCTCACTCAGTCAGCACTCACTGTCTTAGACTTCCTTGAAAACCGAATCGTCAACAAGGCCAATCCTAATAAAATAAATAACGAACCAATAATTTCAGTTTGAGAGAGTATCTCGTCATATACCCACCAGCCAAAAAACAGTCCGCCAATAGGGATAAGCAAGGTATAAGGAGTTACAACGGCAAGCCCATGCTTCGTAATGAGTCTTGCGAATATTGAGTAACAGATTATAGTAATAATATAGGACTCAAATAATACCACCAGCCAGCTTTTTAGGCTCGGCCACTGAACCAATATGGAAAAGTCCGTGGGGGTAAAGTGGGTGTACACCACAGCTAATACTAAAACAGGCAGAGGAATAAATAAGCTTGACCACGCCGTAAAGCTCACCACATCTTGTGGTTTGGATATTTTGATAATGACTTGGCTTAATGTCATAAAAGTAGAGGCCAATAGCACTAATAATAGACTTGCCAAGCTAAAATTATCTGATTTAAATAAGCAGACGACTAACAGTCCAATGAATGCTATAACAATGCCTACCGCTTGTTGTTTGGTTAAAGCTTCTTTAAATACAAAAATAGCGATTAAAATGGTTAAAAATGGACTGGTTTGCAATATCAATGACGACATTCCAGATGGCATACCATTAAATAATGCTAAAAACACCAACCCCCAGACACCAATACCCAGTATCAATCCGTATAAAGCCACATAGATCAAAGACACATCAGGTTTCTTTAAGAAAAATACTAATGGAATGCCTGTAAATAAGAACCTTAAGAAAATGAAAGTAAAGGGATGCATATCCTCAAGTCCCCAACGGATTACCATAAAGTTAGCACCCCAAATGACGACAATGGCGAGCAGTATTAGCTTTTCTTTAAGGGTCATATCCAGTCCATTTCCATTTATTTTTTAAACTCTAAAATCCATATAGTTGTCTTACTAAAAGGCAAAAGGCGGTTGAATAAAACAAGGCGGTTGAATAAAGACCTATTATGAAACGTACACGTTTAGATTGATTGTTAAGCAGACTTAACACCCTAACAGGTTTAAAGTAAATTAACTATGTTTACAATCACCGACCTACAACCACAAGGCAACCGCACAATAAACGACCATCAATACGATAATGGCATGCACTAATCGCATGGTTAGAGGCCTTTTAACCAGTCTTCTTAATTGCTGCCCTCCTGCTGACCAAAAGCTAATACAGGTTAAATTAATCGCCATACACATTATGAGTAGGGGCCAGTTATTCAATCCAAACTTTAATTGTCCCAATGGAACGGCTAATACATTGCTACTCAAAATAGCCAAAGTAGGGGCGACCATAGTCATCGTCCACGCCTTGGGATTTAACCACTGAAACAGCACAGCCTCCCAAAAGCTTATAGGTAACTCGCCAAAACGTTGCTTATTGGCGATATCTCCATCCTTGCTTTCTAACGCTAATCGCACTATCTCCGCAAAGTCGCTTTTGGCCATATGGTAAGCCAGCCATAACAAATAGCTCGTTCCCAATATTTTAATCATCAGCATCATAGTAGGGTGATTAACAATGACTGCTGCCATACCCCAATAACTCAGCCACAACATAATACCGACACCAAAACTGATACCCAGCATATGCCAACGGCATCCCCAATAGCCCCGTTTAAGACCACCTTGCAAAAGCATAATATTGTTTGGGCCAGGTGTAATTGAGTTGATTATCATAAAGACGGCTAAAGCTATAACGCTACCCTCAATGGCAACCATATCTAATTTCCTTAATAGCTAAAACCTAAAGACCATGTATTATTTCAATTGCGGATAAACTAACTATATAGACTATTA
Source organism: Psychrobacter sp. CX16 (assembly GCF_057396245.1). NCBI lineage: Bacteria > Pseudomonadati > Pseudomonadota > Gammaproteobacteria > Moraxellales > Moraxellaceae > Psychrobacter > Psychrobacter sp. CX16. The sequence continues at coordinate 91,378 of NZ_JBXYJF010000006.1, read as the reverse complement.
ACTACACAATACCTATGCAATTAAAATAACAGTTAACAAACTGTCATGATTGGTAAAACATAACAGTTTTATAGTTTAAAGAATTTTAATTTTTTATTTAAAAAATATGAACCCATACAGTACAATACAGATTAAATAGCAATACTTATAATGCTATGATGGGTTACCTATGCAGTATGAATAGTAGACAGCTTTTTGCATTAAACCCGATAGTAGCAACTCCCGATAGTATCAACACCTTATCAATCAAACTGTCATTCATTACCAATTATTCAATACCTATCAAAAGAGCGTCATGTTATGTCTGAGACTTATAGCCTAAATCCAAACCTGACTAAGACTGAAGCAATTATAGAGTGGATCAATAAGCGCATTGAATGGCACGTTTACAAACCAAATCAGCGGGTGCCATCGGTAAGGAAATTAGCGATATTACTAGGGGTTTCAAGTTTTACCGTGTCTCAAGCGTACGAGCAGTTGGTGGCGACCAATGTATTGACAGCAAAACAAGGCTCAGGTTATTACGTGACTAATTTAGCCTTTGAGGATCAATCGCTAATGTCCACTGTCAAAGAGCAAGACAAGACGACTGATAAGACTCTGGAGATTGACACTAAGTGGCTAGTGCGACAGATGTTTTCTAAGACGCCATTAGATCGTTCACCGGGTTCTGGCGTATTACCGCTTGACTGGGTACGTAATGATAAGATGGCGTGGGCAATACGGCATGTTACCCATCAGGCGGATGATTTTATCTATGATTATGGAGATATTCAGGGCTATATGCCGTTAAGACAACACCTTGTCCAGTATCTAGCGATGCTTGGTATGCAGACCACGGCTGACAACATCATCACCACAGCTGGTGTGTCGCAAGCTGTGCTAATCGTCACCCAGTTATTACTCAGTGAGGGAGATGTTGTTTTGGTTGATGAGCCTGGCTGGTTTTGGCTATCCAGTAGTTTGCAATTGCAAGGTATAAAAGTAATTGGCATTAAACGGGATCATCAAGGTCCAGATATAGAACAGATGACACTGATGTTTGAACGATATCGGCCAAAGCTATACCTGACCAATAGCGTCTTACACAATCCCACGTCCTATAACCTGCATCCCGCGCGTGTGCATCAGGTCTTAAATCTAATACATAAGTATGATGCTTATATTTTGGAAGACGACTTATATGCCGCCTTATTACCAGACAATACGGCACTTCGCTACTCAAGTTTGGATCAGTTTGAACGGGTATTTTATGCCACAGGTTTTTCTAAATATATGGCATCAGGTTGGCGAGTCGGGATGTTAGTTTGCCCCGATAAATTCATAGATGACATTATTGGCATAAAAACGTTAAGTAATATGACCACGCCTGAATTTGGAGAGCGAGTGATACATAAGCTCTGGGCGCATGGCGAAAGCCGTCGTCAACTCAAGAAGCTGCAACAGCATTTGTATACGGCGCATCAACAGCTACGTCAAAAACTGACTAAGATGGGAATTGAATATCCTGAACACACTCAGTCAGGGATGTTTGTTTGGATTGATGTTGGATGTGATACTGCAAAACTTGCTCTTAAAGCGCATAATGACGGTTGGCTCATAGCACCGGGGCAACTGTTTAACCCAAATGGTGAATATTCGACAAACTTACGCCTAAACGTTGCCACTACCAGTGATGAGTTTTTGCAGTGGTTAGAGGGTTATATCTCTGATGCAAAAAAATAGTGAACACATGATTTTAAGCTAATCCTGCCATCCGCTTCTATCTTACTTGCCCACTGGAGCGGTGTCTAATAGCTAGAAATGTTCCTGTTATCTCGATACCACTTCTAGCTAAGTCACCACAACCAGTGGTCAAGCAAGTATATCCGCTACTGTCAGGGCTAAACCGCTCCTTCGAGTTAACCTTCGATTGCATCTACGAAACATTTAATCTGAAATAAAAGATACAAACTTAAACCCAATTTTCCAGTTTTAAATCAGGCACTCTTTCAAACTCTTTCGTGTTATTGGTCACCAAAGTCACCGCTTCGCTAGCCGCATGACTGGCTATTAACATATCAAGTGAACCAATGGGCATGCCAGAACTTTGCAGATAATGTCGTATGCGCCCATAATGCCAAACAGCTTGCTCATCATATGGCAAAACTTCAAGTGGTGCTAAAAACTTCTCCAAAGCCAGCCGATTGCGCTGAGACTCTGATTTTTCAACGCCAAAAGCAAGCTCGCTTGCGGTAATGCTACTAATACCAATATCACCATACCGATATTGTTCAAATCGTTGAAACACGGACATGGGTTTTTGATTAATAATATAAATACATATATTAGTATCTAGCATAAACTTCATAACTAATCGTCTCTCTAGTAACTTGTCTTAAAACAACTCATCTCGTACTTGGTCACCCTGCGGTGCACGTTTCATTTCAAAATTGGGTTCGAAATCATCTAATGCGGATTGCATGATTTGCCAAGGAGACTCAATAGGTAACAATAAAACACCAACTCCCATGCGTTTGACCGCCACTTCTTCACCTTCAAAACGAAATGCTTTGGGTAAGCGTACCGCTTGCGAGCGTCCTGATGCGAATAACTTTGCTGTTTGCATACTGTCCTCCTTATATCTATTCTTTGTGATGGTTTTTTGATAACTACCACTGGTATCTATCATAGTCTTAATGTTAGAAACAGTCAATTTTAATTAAGACTATTATAAAGATTTATTTAACAGGTATACTCATAACTTCCTGAACAAATAGCAATAAGAAGTTAGAGAGAATAAGAATTTAGAGACAAATATTATGATTAAAAATGGAATGCGACCTATTCACGCTGGTAAAGTATTGAGAGAAGATTTTCTTGAGCCTCGTGATATGAGTGCCAATGCTTTGGCTAATCATCTCGGTGTCACGCCAGCTCGTATCAATGAAATTGTTCGTGAAAAGCGTGGCATAACAGCAGATACAGCATTGCGACTGGCTAAATATTTTGGAGGTAGTGCCCAGTTTTGGTTGAACCTACAATCGACCTATGAACTAAGGCTGATTGAAAGCCAGAACCCCTCCTTTTTAGACAGTATTGAGCCTATTGAATATGCTTGATGCTTTTAATCTATAAATTGTATTAATAAGTTTGCTTCGTATTTCTTAAATCAGACGCTCAGCATAACTTTCAATGTTTAAATTGCGGTCTGAATCTGTTATATCATCTGTATTAATTGCTAAATTATTAGTCAAATCAACCCAATAAGTATCAGGATAATTTTTAGCTAAGTAAGACTGCAAATAGTCTTTGGTGCTATCCACAATCTCAACGTCAGGTTCATAATTAGACGCTAAACGCTTGTCAGGTTGCCAATGGTTGTAAAAGACAGCGTGCAAAGGTAATGAACGAGATTTAATAGCTTCAATGCTCAATAACGTATGATTAATACTGCCCAATCTGCCAGATGTGACTAAAATAACAGGATAATGTTGTGCCGCTATATAATCCAAAGTTAATAACGAATCAGTGAGTGGCACCATAAGCCCACCAGCACCTTCTAACAGCACAATGTCATAATCTTGTTTCAGCGTATTGGTTGCATTAGTAATGTGTTCAGGCTCAATAATAGTATTTTCAAGTTTCGACGCTAAATGGGGCGAGGCGGGCTTTTGCAATACATAGGTACAAGTCGTCATATCGATATCCTGCGACTGTAAGTCTATCCCCATTATGTCTCTATGCGTCATAATATCTTCAGCAATGCCGTCACTCCCTGTTTGTACCAGCTTTTGAGTGATGACTTTACAGCCTCTTTGCTGTAAAGCTCTCGCTAAGCTTCCCGTGGCAATAGTTTTGCCAATATCTGTATCAATCCCTGTTATAAAATACACACTCATAATTTTATTAACTCAATAGTATATTTAATAGCATAACCTAAATTCGTGATAATCAACTCATCTAATTTAAGGTTATAAGCACCCCTCTATTGCAAAGCAATGTATCTTATCTTTTAAAAAAACGGTCATTTATCTCATTTTAAATCTTTAAGGCTAGCTTCCTTCCTTTTCTAAAGGAAGGGTTAGGGATGGAATTTTTTAAAACAATTAAAATTAAAATGGCTTAAAAAACTGTTATCCCGAATTCAATTTAGTTATTAAATTGACCATTATTAAAACTATGGATTAAAATAACTCCTTAATACCTGCTTTAATCTATCACATAACAATAGAATTTCATCATCGGTCATAATAATTGGCGGCATAATATAGACCAATTTTCCAAAGGGTCTAATCCAAATCTTTTTTTCAATCAACAAATGCTGAAACCTTGGCATATCTACGGCGTCATGCAACTCAATAACGCCAATAGCTCCAAGCACGCGCACATCAGCAACCTGATCAAAACCTCTTAATGACTGCAAATATTGCTTAAGTTGCTGTTCAATATGTAACGCTCGTTTAGGATAGTCATATTCAATAATGAGCTCAATTGACGCTAAGGCCACAGAGCAGGCGAGGGGATTGCCCATAAACGTAGGGCCGTGCATTAAAGCTGAATATTCGCTATTTGCAATGCATTTGGCAACATGATGCTGACATAAAGTGGCGGCAAATGTCATGTAGCCACCCGTCAAGGCTTTTCCCACCGTCATAATATCTGGTGAAATATTTGCATACTCGCAAGCAAACATTTTACCTGTACGACCAAAACCTGTTGCAATCTCATCAGCAATCATCAATATGTCATATTTATGACATAATTTTCTTAGAACTTTAATATATTCAGGATTATAAATACGCATACCGCCAGCACCTTGAACCACGGGCTCTATTATAAAAGCGGCTATATTTTGCTGATTTTGTTGAAAAAAGTCTGCTAATTGATTTTTAATATCATCATCTAAAGGTGTCTCAAATCCAGATTGAGGCTTATCAATAAATAGCTGTATGGGCAACTGTTTGCCGTAGATATTGTGCATACCTGTAACAGGATCACAAATACTCATAGCATGCCAAGTGTCGCCATAATAGCCAGATCGGGTGGTCGCTATTTTATTGCGTTCTGGATTATGTTGCGCCAATTGATACTGTAGTGCCATTTTTAGGGCAACTTCAACCGCAATACTGCCGCTATCTGCATAGAAGATAGCATCTAAACCTTTAGGTACGATAGAGAGGAGTTTCTGACCCAGATCAATAGCAGGCTGATGCGTAAGGCCACCAAACATAACATGAGCCATCTTATCTAACTGATTTCGAATAGCATCATTAAGTGCTGAATGATTATAACCATGAATAGCTGCCCACCAAGACGACATACCATCAATAAGCTGTTCACCAGATTTTGTATAAAGATAAACACCATCTGCATGATCAATGACTATGTTCGGATATTGCGGTGGCAATGTTGCGTATGGATGCCAGAGATGATTTTGATCAAAGGTGTTAGTAAGACTTTTATCGAAGTTATCAAAGTTTGAGTGTGTCATTATGATAGTCAGATTAATTTGATGATAGATATGTACGGATTTATTTATTTTAAATAAAGGTAGCTTATACTAACTTGTTCAAGGTAAAACTACTATAACGAGTTCTCAATGATAATAACATTTAAATCCGATTGGTTTGTTTTCGCATAATGTATATTATGTTAAATAAGGTCTATATACGTATTGCCTATTTATATTATTTGAATCTGATTTATATATATACTACTGCAAATACTTGGTCGTCTTAATCTAACAGATAAAACATAATAAGTAATTATGCTTTAAAAACTGTACTTCAGATTTGCACAGACCTAGAACTATCACCCTATCATTTTTATTCTGTGCAAATCTGAGAGCTACCTTTAAACTTATTAAGAGATCAAATTACTTTTTAAATCTTCTTTTGATTTATCAGTACCTAATTTAGTACTAAAACTTTTATCTGCCTCTAATGAAATATTTCCCTTCCGTTTATCCCACCAAATAAACATATTTGCCAATACAGAGCCTGAAACTGAATGCCATATAGTAGCCACAGCAGCTACTACAGCAGATTCTGCACTAGTTGGAAAGAATTTAGTGCTTAATCCTGTCGCTAATCCAGCATTTTGAACACCAACCTCTATAGCAAGTGTTCTTTTTTTGGCAGTATTAGTACCCACTATTGCTCCTGATAAATACCCTAGTATATAGCCTGAAAAGTTATGTATGGCTATAGCAACAATGGCAATAAAAGCTGATTCAAAAAGTTGTGCACCAAATATTGCAGCAACACCGCCGACAATACAAGCAAATGCAATTACAGCAACGCCCGGCATGACCTTTCGTAATGATTCAAACCAAGTTTTATTTTGAAATAGGATGTTAAAGATAGAACCAATAGCAACAGGCATCAAAGTTACTAATAGCATGAACCTAAACATACTCCAACCGTCCATTTCAACCGTTTGACCTACTAAATAAATCATCCATAGCGGAGTCACTACAGGAGCAATAATAGTTGAAAGTGTTGTCATACCCACTGAAAAAGCAACATCTCCTTTTGCTAAATAGCTCATAATATTAGATGACACACCACCTGGGCAGCTACCCACTAATACTAAGCCTAAGGTCAATCCAGGTGATAAATTTAATAATTTTGAGATAGCGATAGCTACTAAAGGCATTATTGTAAACTGAGCAAAAGTACCGATACATATGTCTAGTGGACGTTTTGCTAAAATTTTATAATCTTCTTTACCTAGTGTCATACCCATTGCTAGCATAATAACACCTAGCACCAAGACTTGGGCATCTCCTTTCACCCATGAGAATGTTGAAGGTTCAATGAACGTAACAGCTGCAGCCAGAATAATAACAACTGCGGTGAAACGGGTTAATTGTTGGCTAACAAGAGTTAAAAAGTTCATTGTTTGGCTCCTAATCCCTATGATCATTTAATTAAAAATGAAGTAAAATATTTATTAAAAGCTATCTTAAAAAGTTTAATAAATTTTTAAATATAACTATAATGGAAAAAATATTTTTACTTTATAACTTATTTTTATTAATTAAACGACCTAAACTATTGAAACCTTAAACTCGATCAAATATTTGACCTTAGTAAGCTAAAACTAATTTAGAAACTAAGCAAAAATGTATTTAGCTAAAAGAACAACTGTAATCACCCATACAGCAACACTGATTTGAGAAAACTTGCCAGTGATTAATTTAACAGCGGTATAAGTAATAAAGCCTAATGCGATTCCATCTGCTATAGAAAATGTTAATGGCATCAATATTAATGTTACTGCAGCAGGTGCGGCTTCTGTTAAATCATCCCAATCCACATCTTTTAATGTATAAAGCATTAATACTGCTACATAGAATATCGCACCTGCAGTCGCATAAGCTGGAATCATACCTGCTAAAGGCGCAAAAAATAAGCTTAATAAAAACAGAACACCTACCGTTACTGCCATTAACCCAGTTCGACCACCAGCAGCTACTCCAGCTGTACTTTCTACATAGCTGGTTGTAGAAGATGTGCCCAATACTGCACCGGCCACAGTTGCAGTAGAATCTGCAATAAGCGCTTTACCTAAATTAGGCACTTTTTCATCTTGCTTCATCAACCCTGCTCTCTTGGTCACTGCAATTAGTGTCCCAGAGGTGTCAAACAAATCAACAAACAAGAATGCAAATATCACACTAATCATACCAATATCAAAGGCACCAGCAATATCCAATTGCATCAAAGTAGGCGCAACCGGTGGAGGCATTGACATCAATCCGCCAAAGGTCACATCACCGTAGATAACCCCTAATAGGGTGGTTAATAAAATACCTATGGTTACCGCGCCAGGCACATTACGATAGCTAAGCCCAATAATGACAATAAAGCCTAAAACAGCCATCGCAGGACCAAAGGTGGTTATTTCACCTAAAGATACAAAAGTGGCTTCATTAGCACCGACAATGCCCGCATTTTTTAAAGCAATAAACCCTAAGAATGCACCAATACCTGCAACAATACCTTGCTTTAAAGTATGAGGTATTGAGTTAATAACCCATTCTCGAATTTTAAATAGGCTTAATAGGATAAATATACAACCAGATAAGAATACGGCTCCTAAAGCTATTTGCCAAGTATGACCCATACCCAAAACAACACCATAAGTGAAAAAAGCATTCAAACCCATACCTGGCGCCAAGGCCAAAGGCAATTTGGCATATAGACCCATGATAAAACAACCTACCGCAGCAGCAACACAAGTCGCGACAAATACTGCCCCTTGATCCATACCAGCATCAGCCAGGATCATAGGGTTAACGAAAATTATGTAAGTCATGGTCAAAAAAGTAGTTATGCCCGCAACAATTTCCGTTTTGACGCTACTGCCCTTCTCCGAAATTCCAAAATATTTATCTAACGCACTCATAATGAATCCTTAATTGATTAAGATATAAAATTACATACGAAACTAAAACTCTTGGAGCAATAACCATACCAATACAAAAAAATTAACTTTCAATTGTGGTGGCATATTTATTGCTACATGCTTATCTATATAGTTAACCAATTAGTCAGGTTTTTATTTTAGGGTTATATCCAATTGTTTAATTGAAGTTGTTTTTAACTATTAAAACAGTTTTTAAGAATGATTGAATCAATAATGTGTAACCCTTATCCCAGCATAGAGTTAATAGTCAATAGAGAGTTAAATGATTGAATTTAAAATAAATAATAGAGAATATAAAGTTGATGACATCAATCCAAATACTACGGTATTGGACTATTTAAGAAATACCCTTAACCTTTTTGATGCTAAAGAAGGGTGTGCAAGTGGTGATTGTGGTGCATGCACTATTTTGGTGAGAAAAACCACGGATTTAAATAACACAGGACGCTTTTATACTATTAACTCTTGTATCACTTTATTATCGCTAATGAATGGTTGTCAGCTATTCACTGCTTCCTACCTTGCTGACAACCCTAATAATCATCCTGAACAAGCCAAATTGCACCCTGCTCAACAAGCTTTAGTAGAGTGTCATGGTTCTCAGTGTGGTTTTTGTACCCCAGGTTTTGTCATATCATTGGCTTGTCTCTATGAAAATCAAAAAATAGAAAAATCGAATCAGATTCAAGTGATTGATAGCTCTAATATAAACTCAATTGATGGTACAACACCTGATAGTGCTAACAGTAACGATAGCAACAATTCAGTTAGTGAAGATGAAGTGATAGCAGCTATTGCAGGGAACCTTTGTCGCTGTACTGGTTACAGACCTATCGTTGAGGCAGGTATAAAGATGTTCCAACCTCAGAGTAACAAGGAGGTATTTTCTAGATTTGATGGACTGGATTTAGTCGAGTATAAAAGTAAAACTAGCGAACAAAGTTCTATTCAACAATGTAAAGATGCACTAGTTCCAGCTTTAAGTGATCAAGAAAACCAATTGTTTATACCTAAATCTCAGTCTGAGTTAGAACAACTATTAGCCTTATATCCTGATGCTATTTTATGGGCTGGCGGTACAGATTTAGGATTGAGTATTACCCAACAGTTTGTTGATTATAAAACCATCATCCAATTATCGAATATTAATGAACTTCAGCATTGGTCATGTGTTGAAAATAACGAGAAAGGTATTCAAACCCTAATATTGGGGGCTGGCATGACTTATCAACAGCTACAAAGCCCTTTAGAAGAACACATTCCACAGTTCGCCAAAATACTCAAGCGTATAGCCTCACCGCAAATTCGTAATATGGGCACAATTGGCGGTAATATTGCAAACGCCTCACCTATAGGTGATTTGCCCCCTATCCTACTCGCTTTGGATGCCAAAGTTCATATCAGGCACTGTCGTCAAAATAGTTCAAATCATACTAATTTGGATACCGCACTAATAGCGACTGACCCAACTATAAACGAAGATATAAAAGGATTTGTTGATGAAATCATACCGTTAGCAGACTTTTTTATTAGTTATAAACAAACAAAATTACAATCTGGAAGTTATATCAAGGCCATTCATGTATCGCTATTGGCTGAGCACCAACAGTTAACGGTTCATAAAATTAGTAAACGCTTTGAAGATGATATATCTGCCTGTCTATTAGCGTTAAGAATAGACCTAAATGAAGCTTCTAATGAGATTATTGATAGCCGTATAGGGTTAGGCGGCATGGCTGCCGTGCCTTTATTGGCTTTAAATTCACAGCAAAAACTTACCAATGCTGCGTTAGAGATGGAGAGCTTTAAAGCTTGTGCCGCTGCTTTAGTAGAGGATGTGACGCCATTAAGTGATGTAAGAGCCAGTCGTGAATATCGCATGCAGGTTATCCAGCGACTCATCATCCAAAGTGGTAAACAACTACTCACTAAATACACCACTATATCTAATTAATAGAGTTTGTGAGTAAATTTAAACATTTAAATTAATATATACCCTGAAAATATAGAGACCTATCCATGAGCCATCATTCAGCGTTATTTGACAGCTATGAAGTAAGACGCAAGCGTCCCCCTAAGCACAAAATTGGTTCTTCATCTAAACATGACAGCGCCATTAGCCATGTTATGGGCATTGCTACCTATGTAGATGATATGGTTAAGCCAAATAATACCTTGTACATGGCGATTGGCAAAAGCGATATTGCTCACGCCAAAATAAAAAACATAAACTTGGAGGCAGTTTTGGCGTCTGAAGGTGTTGTGGATGTTATTTGCTATAACGACTTGCCTGCTGCAACCGATATCGGTCCGGTATTTAAAGGAGATCCTTTGATTGCAAATACTGAGGTAGAGTATGTAGGACAAACTATTTTTGCAGTGGCTGCGAGCAGTCATAGAGCTGCCAAAAAAGCGGCTGCAAAAGCCATAGTAGAGTATGAGCCCTTGCCTGCTATTTTGACCATTGCTGAGGCATTAAAACACAAGCAATTTGTGCGACCCAGTTATAAGATGCAGCGCGGCAATGTGCTATCTTCTTTTAAAAATTCGCCTATAAAACTCACTGGCGCTATCCACATGTTAGGTCAAGAGCATTTTTATCTAGAAGGTCAGGTCGCATACGTAGTGCCTTGTGATGATGGCGGTTTGGAAGTTTATACATCTTCACAACACCCTAGTGAAGTACAGCAGCTGGTTGCTGAAGTTACAGGACTCCCCTTTCATAGTGTTAACACCATAGTCCGCCGTATGGGCGGTGCATTTGGAGGCAAAGAGACACAGGCCGCAGCTTGGGCTTGCTTAGCAGGTATAGTTGCAAAATGCCATAATAAACCGGTAAGCATGCGTTTAGACCGTCAAGATGACATGGTTGTAACGGGTAAACGTCATGAATTCTATAATAAGTATTCGGTTGCGATTGATGAACAAGGAAAGATAAAAGCGGTAGACATGCAGTTGGCTGCTTTATGCGGCTACTCCCCTGACCTCTCTGATGCTATTGTCGATAGGGCCATGTTTCATTGTGATAATGCCTATTACTATCCGACTGCTAGTATAGTGGGTCATAGATGTAAAACTCATACGGTCTCAAATACAGCGTATCGGGGTTTTGGTGGGCCACAAGGGCTTATGACTGCCGAATACATGATGGACCATATCGCTTATTCGCTAGGTAAAGACCCTTATGACATAAGGCTTAAGAATTTATATCAAAATGGACAGCAAACCCATTATGGTCAACCTATAGAACATTTTGATTTAGCTGAGTTGATGAATAGCTTAGCCACAGACTGTGATTATAAAAAGCGTCGTAATGAGATTATTAGCTGCAACAAGCAAGCTGCATTACAAGACAGTCCTAAAAGAAGGGGTATCGCTTTAACGCCTGTTAAATTTGGTATCTCATTTACTGTGCAAACCTTAAATCAAGCGGGTGCTCTGGTTCATATCTATACCGATGGCAGTATTCACCTGAATCATGGGGGTACTGAGATGGGACAAGGTTTATTTGTGAAAGTAGCTCAAGTGGTTGCTAATGAGTTTGATGTGGACTTAGATACGGTGAAGGTATCCGCTACTCGTACTGATAAAGTGCCCAACACCTCACCTACTGCCGCTTCATCAGGGACAGACCTAAACGGAAAAGCCGCTCAAAATGCTTGCCAAATTATCAAAGCCAGACTGATTGAATTTGCATGTGACACCTTTGAAATCGATGACTCTGATATTAGCTTTGAAAATAATCATGTATTTATAAAACGGGCTAATAGTAATAATCAAGCTGCTTCTAAAAAGGAGTCAAAAGTCTTCACCTTCGCAGAGTTCGTTACGCTCGCTTATAGAAATCGGGTTAGTCTTTCTTCCACAGGGTTTTATAAAACCCCGAAAATATTTTATGAACGAGACAAAGCGTGGGGTCGACCTTTTTTATATTATTCATTGGGAGCGGCTTGCTGTGAAGTTGAAATAGATACCATAACTGGCGTATATCAAGTTGTTCGTTGCGATATTCTCCATGATGTGGGACAGTCGATTAATCCTGCGATAGATAAAGGTCAAATAGAAGGAGGCTTTATCCAAGGTATGGGCTGGTTAACCCAAGAAGAGCTTTTGTGGGATGAAAGTGGCAAATTAGCCTCAAACAGCCCAGCTAATTATAAAATCCCGACCGCCCACGACATGCCAAAGCAGTGGCAGGTTAAACTTTATAATCGTAAAAACAAAGAGCAGACGGTATATAACTCAAAAGCGGTTGGCGAACCCCCTTTTATGCTTGCAGCTAGTGTGTGGTGTGCTATAAATAATGCTGTGGCTAGCCTTGCTGATTATAAACGCAATCCGGAATTAACGATGCCGGCCACACCCGAAGCCGTATTAAAAGCGGTGATTAATCTTGAAGGTGGAGATTGGGAGAATAGCAGCCGTACAGAAGTACAAACCAAAAAACAGCCACAAAACCAGCAGCAAAATCAACATCAACAAGGGAGCCTATTTAGTTTATATACCCCTTATATAGAACATGCCACAAAGACCAATCCACCATATGTCTCTATAACTAATATTGAAAATGTGGAAAACGTGGAAAATAAAGAATCCATTTTTAGCTCCAAGGTAGAAGGTGGTAGAGGTCCAGCGCATACTCCTGTGCATAGTAGTCAATCAATAGATTTAGGCAAAAACAATGAATAGCCATAACAAAAGCTGGCATAGTGCATTGAATGACTGCCAAAATCATGGCATTGCTCACGTTTTGGCGACTGTGGTCAAAGTTAGTGGCTCGGCCCCTCGTGACTTGCAAACCAAAATGGTAATTACAGCAGATAAAAGCTATGACACGCTTGGCGGAGGTGGCTTAGAATTTGATGTGATTGCAACTGCTAGAGAACTATTAAATAAAAATATAGCCTGCAATAATAGTTTTGGTAATAAGCATCAGCATACCTCTGTCATTACCAAACACTATCCCTTAGGCGCTAAGCTTGGCCAGTGCTGTGGTGGTAGCGTTACCGTAATGTTTGAGTGTTTTAATCTGTCGCCGCCGCTATCGCTATTAATATTTGGAGCGGGTCATGTCGCCAATGCCTTGATAAAAATATTATCTGAACTTGATTGCCAAGTCACTTGGATTGATAATCGAGAGGGTATATTTGATACGAATACAGTCAAAAATCTTCCTCCTCATATCCGTACCTTTATTACTGATGACCCGACCGAATTTATTAAAGCCTACCCCACGCCTCAGTATGTTTTAGTTATGACTCACGATCATGACTTAGATTTTAAGATCGTTAAAAAAACCATCGAAATTTCTACCCCAAGTTTTGCATTTATTGGTTGTATCGCTTCAAAGACTAAAGCCAATCGTTTTAAGCACAAACTCGATAAACGTGGTTTTAATGAAGATACACTAAGTTTGCTTCATATGCCTATAGGATTGCCTATCGGCGGTAAACAGCCTATGTCGGTAGCCGTTTCGGTGGTGGCACAGGTGTTGCAAAAGTTTAATCAAAGCTAATTATTAATTTAACTAGCTTCTTTTTAGCAAATACTATATTTAAAGATAAAACTCTATGACTCTTCAAATTTATAAAGCTCGCTTATTGCATTACGTTGCCTCAAAAGATACTACTCAGACCACCTCAATAATTCCAGTAAATAAGAATGAAAATATCGTACCTGAATATATTGAAGAGGGTGCCTTAGTATTTGATGCTAAAAAAGGAATTATCGTTAATTATGGGAAGGCAACTGACATTTTAGAGCAGTATTCTCTACAACAGAGCTCTAATGTAGTAAATGGCAATAAAGAAATACAAATACATGATTACTCAGACCGCTTAATAATGCCAGGCTTCATTGATACTCATGTACACTATCCACAGTTAGATATGATTGCTGCTTACGGAGAGCAACTATTAGACTGGCTTAACAACTATACCTTTGTAACCGAAGCGAACTATAACCAACCTGAATTTGCGTATCAAAAGTCCCAGTTCTTTTTGAATCAATTATTGGTTAATGGTACGACAAGCGCCATGGTTTTTGCTACCAGCGATTACTCTTCAGCTGATCAGTTTTTTAAGGCAAGTGACACCTTGGGTAGCCGCATGATTTGCGGTAATGTCTTAATGGATCAAAACGCCCCTTCAAATTTATGTGTAGAAACTTCTAAAGGAATTAAAGAGACCCAAAAACTTATAGATGAATGGCATGGTAATGGGCGGCAATCAGTGGCTATAACGCCAAGGTTTGCGATTACGTCCAGTCCAAAGCAGTTAAAGCTGGCAGGAGAGCTATACGCTCAAAATAAAGGGGTTTATTTACAAACGCACTTAGCAGAAAACCAAGATGAGATTACTGCGGTAAAGCAAATGTATCCTAATTATTCTGGTTACTTAGATGTCTATGACCAGATGGGTCTGCTGGGTAGGAGGACAACCCTTGCGCATGGCATATACTTGAGCGATAGCGAATATAATAGACTACAAGAAACCGGGACCCAGATATCTCACTGCCCTACATCAAATTTGTTTTTAGGTAGCGGGTTATTTAATTTACCTAAAACCCTAAGTTATACTGGAGTGAGTATCGCAACCGATGTTGGCGCGGGTACCAGTCTAAGTTTATTAACCACATTAAATGAAGCCTATAAAGTTCAGCAGTTACAAGGTAATCGTTTATCAGCGCATCAAGGGTTGTATCAGATAACGTTAGGTAATGCCCAGTCTTTATGCTTAGACGATAAGATTGGTAACTTTTCGATAGGCAGTGAAGCTGATTTTGTGATAATAGATACTCAAGCCACAGATTTACTAAAAAATAGAATGCTTGAAACGACAACCTTAGAAGAAGAGTTGTTTGTATTAATGATGATTGCTGATGATAGGATTATTGAGCAAACTTATATTGCAGGGAAATGCCAATACAATAAAGACCAAAATAAAATAATAGTTGAATAATTGATAATAATAACTAAGTAGGATTAGTTACTCTGCTTAATTATTTTAGTCTAAAACCACCCTTCTTCCAATAGATGCTCTGTATTACTTAAATCAAACCTAGCAACCAGATCATAAAACGTCCCTGGATCTTCGATACCGTCTAATAGTTCGCGTTTATGCAGAGCCACGAACATCGCTAGCGAATAGGCAGGACAATGAACATTCTTTTTTGGGTTAAATGAGATGTCTGTAAAGGCTTGATACTGAAGCACTTCTTCATGTAGTTGTGGATTTTGTTTTAGCGCATTGACATACAGCCAGTCATAAAAGGCAGTTAACGGCTCTAAGCCCCAAACCATACCAAAGTAATCATAACCTGTTATATCACCTGAATTAATCAGACGCTCGTCTTTTTGGGCCTGTCTTGGCGCGGTATCTAATAAATCAACGAAGGGTCCACCTTTTGTAAAGACTTTGCTGGCTTGATAGGCATTTTCAACGCTATACTGCTTGCCATCTTCTTCATTGGTTATCTTTAGGCTATCTGGGCTAAGCGGAAAGCTCAACTTATTGCCTGACTTGCTAGACAGCTCCAATACATTCTTAAAGCCATATTTCTTTTTAATGACTCGGTGCAGATCGTTGATAGTCTTTTTCTTCTGTCGAGTGGCAAACCCCACATGATGCTCAATTCTAACCATGTCAGTTTTTACAAGGCTGTCACTGCCGACTCTTGGCATGAATACTGGTTTTTGTTCTGTAGGGGTTGGTGCTAGTTCCATAACGAGGTGCCTTTAGCTTTAATGCTTGGTATCAATAAATAAATATTATGTCATCTTAGCGAGGCAGTTTAGCGTATTCTGAGCGATTAATCTTGTGGCATTTCTTAAGTCTATAGTAAAAAGTCAAAAAACGTAATCATTATAAAAGTCTGATTAAATTTTGAATAACTACTAAGGTGGCTGTATTTGCATAACGCGGGGCAACTACCCTACTTTTAATATTCCTGTACAAATACAGCCAAACTAAGTGCTATTCAAATAGTATTCAAATGATGAAATATTCTTTGAAACTGTTATTTCTACATCTAAATGGTGAAATTGCTACGTATTTAACAATACTATTTTCTATGATCCAATTTTAATGTTAACAATACTTTTGGTATTCATTCTAAAGAATGATCATGGCAGCTTAGTATTCAGCTATTTTGAAGCGTATTCTAATTTCATACCGACCACATAAGCATCGTTATCTTCAAACTTACCCATAGGTGCTTTGGTTGAAGATAACTGAGTATCTGCATCACCTAACATAAGATATTTACCACCTAACGCAACAGACCATTCTGGAGTAACATTATATTTAGCACCCAAACCAATGCTGTAATAGCCTTCAGCGGGACCTAGTACTGTGACAGGATTACCAGCGCCTTTATCCCAACCAATTGTTCCAGAGATCGCAAGTGCTGGAGATAAGCGCTTACCCAAGCCTAACTCAATCATATAAGAATCATCTGAGTAGGCAACTAAAGGCGCTTTAGCAGTTTGAGCTAGTGTCTTAACATTCTTTTCTAATAAAGGCGGCGTGATTTCAAAGCTTCCCCAAGGTACCCAGCGCGCCTTTGCCGTCAATAACGTTGTAGGGTTAAGACCAGTTTGAAAATCAATATTTATAGATTCTGGTAATTCCAGCGCCGCATGTTCATCGGTACGCGATACTAATCCAAGTTGCTGAAGTTGAGGGTTGAAATTCACATAATCAATAGCTGGCATATGTTCACCAAACTTGACATCATGCTTTATCTTGGAACGATAGGTTATAGCCGCTTTTAAGCCAATCTCAGGCTTGACGAAAGCTGCGCCAACCATATAACCATATTCTTGATCTTTTGGGAGATATAAATTATAACCATTAATAAGTGATAAGTTTTTTAAATTGCCAGATGTTTCACCGCTCGCTAAATTTAACTTACCTTCAAGCTTGCTTAGGACAGGACCACCATACAGTCTAAAATTATCATGTTGGCCAAGCTTAAAGTTCACTAAACCTGTAAAAGTATCAGACTTTACACTTGCTTTGGTATGGACATCTCCATTCACCAAAGGGTTGTTATCACCTTCTACTTCAATTTCGGCACCAAAGGGCTGATCATAAAAAACCCCAACACTAACTTTATCGTTTATATCAGTTTTTACACCATACCCATAGCCGTTATAGTCTTGAGCAACACCCTCATATTTTCTAGTAACGCCATTATCTGTATATTCACCATCGGTTTCAGGGCTAATACGATAAGCACTAGCGTAGGCATAAGTACCCTCTTTAGTAAACTCAGCACTAGGTTGACCAGAGCGATCAAGACCAGCAGCGCCAGCGATTGAAGCGAAAGACACTAATGCTAAAGCACTAGCAAGTTGATTAAGAGTGAAAGTTTTTGACATTGTACATTCTCCATTGCAGTATTATTAGCCACATCCATTGCGACTAAATGAGGGTAAATAACAACATATTTACCTGATTAGAATCATTGTTTAACTATCTATTATTTATTGCTTAACGTTCGTAATTTATGTCTTAATATTTTACCGACAGTAGACTTAGGTAACTCATCGATAAATTCAATATAACGCGGACATTTATAGCCAGCTAGATTTTTCTTACAGAACTCGTAAACCTCTTTTTCCGTTAAGCTCTTATCGTCTTTAACGATAAATACTTTGACTGATTCACCTTGGGACTCGTCATCTACACCCACTACAGAGCACTCTCTTACTTTAGGATGCATTTCAACGACACTTTCAACTTCATTGGGATAGACGTTAAAGCCACTCACAATAATCATGTCTTTTTTTCTATCAAAGAGTTTGACATATCCCTTTTCATCGATAGATCCAACATCCCCTGTTTTAAGGTAACCATCTTTGGTAAAAAACTTACTATTATCGAGGTTATGATAGCCGGAGATAACATTACCGCCTTTGATGACAATCTCACCAATCTCGCCAATACCTAGCGGATTCTCATTATCATCATAGATTTTAAGATCGATACCACATAACGGAATACCTATCGACCCCGTAAATTCCTTATTCGTTAAGGGGTTTGCAGTGCCAACGCCGAGTGTTTCAGACATCCCCCACCCTTCAATAATAGGGACGCCTGTTGCTTCATACCATTTTCTCGCCATTTCAGGTGTCGCTGCCATCCCTCCAGCCAATGAAAGCTTAAGCTGGGAGAAATCAATATCTTTAAATTTTGGATGTAAAAGTAATGCGTGAAATAAGGTATTAACGGCAGGAAACAAATTTACCGGCTCTTTACTTAATAGCTTGACAAAGGCATCAATATCCCTTGGGTTAGTGACGAGTAGAAGGTGTTGTCCTTTACGTATTCCTAAGAAAGATATGATTAAGGCAAAAATATGATACATCGGCAGAGCAACTACACACGTAAGCTGGCCCATATTATTTAAATCATCATATATTGGATTAAACCATTCGTCGTACTGTTTGGTCCCATATACCACATTGCGATGACTAATTAATATACCTTTAGCAACACCTGTAGTCCCGCCGGTATACTGAATCATAGCTAAGTCATCAGGCTTTGGTTGAGGGCGGGTATATTTTAGATTATTGGACTCATTTAAAATGGATTTAAAGTGAAGTACGGCATATTCAGAAGTGGTCTTGATATGGTATTTAGGTACCATTTTTTTGACATATTTAGCCGCAAAGTTAACAATTGCGCCCTTGGTAGTACCAAGCATATCCCCTATTGAACTTACGACGACGGTTTTAACTGGGGTCTTTTCAATGATACTATCCATAGAATGGCAAAATGGCTCTAAAATAAAGATCATTTTGGCATCAGAATCTATAAGTTGATGTTTAAGTTCACGAGGAGTATAAAGAGGATTGACTAAAGTCAGTACCATACCGGCTCTTAGTGCCCCAATAACTATGGGTAGATACTGATGTACATTAGGCATCATGACCGCAATGACTGAACCTTCAGGTAATCCAGTACTTTGTATCCATGCAGCTATGTTACGAGACATCTGATCGACTTGTTTATAAGAGTAAGATACGTCCATATTGGTCATGAATTTATCTTTAGCAAACTCATTTAACGATTTTTCAAATAGATCGATCAGAGTATCATTATCAAAGGGTACGTCAGCGGCAACACCTTCAGGGTAGTTCTGGGTCCAAAATTTATCCATTATTCACCTTCCATTGGTAATTAAGCTTAATTAAGCTCGCCTCTTCAGTGAGGCAAATGTAATGTCAAACCTTCATAAATTTATGTCTTTATAAGACATAAATTTATGAAATTGTGCAACTTCTTTATAATAGCCAAAAAACGATGTTTTTACACTATTTTTTTAAGATATTTAATAAATATATATTAATATTTTTTATAATTAAAGTTAGCATCAGTAGGAAATTAATTCACAAATTTCGATGAATTAATTGTATATAGCTCCTAATCCTTTCGATTATAAAATATAAAAAAGGAGCTAAATTTAATGAAAAAAATTAGCCCCTTTACATGATATGAATGTATATTCACAACCTATTACTGGCTTTTTTCTAAATCCCTATTTACTTTAGCTTCTAAATACAGGTTAAAAAATATAAAATGATAATATTAAATTTAAGCCTTTTCAGCGACGTCTTGACTCTCTGAACGAAGTTGATGTCTTAGAATCTTACCAACAGTAGACTTCGGAAGTTCATCTAAAAACTCGATATGACGTGGGCGTTTATAGCCAGCAAGGTTCTTTTTACAGAACTCATGTATCTCATTTTTAGTTAAGCTTGGGTCGTCTTTAACTATAAAAACTTTGACTGACTGACCTTGTGAGTCACTATCAACACCGACTACAGAGCATTCTCTTACTTTAGGATGCATTTCTACGACACTTTCAACTTCATTCGGGTAGACATTAAAACCACTCACGATAAGCATGTCTTTTTTTCTGTCATATAATTTGACATACCCTTTCTCATCAATAGCGCCCACATCACCAGTTTTAAGATAACCATCTTTTGTGAAAAACTGACTATTATCGAGATTGTGATAGCCTGAAATGACATTTCCACCTTTAATGACAATCTCACCCACTTCACCTATGTCAAGCGGATTTTCATCTTCATCATAGATTTTGAGATCTATGCCACAGATTGGCATGCCTATTGAGCCTGTAAACTCTGTATTTGATAAGGGGTTAGCTGTCCCTACTCCAAGCGTTTCTGACATGCCCCAGCCTTCAATAATAGGGACACCTGTGGTTTCCTGCCATTTTCTCGCCATTTCAGGGGTCGCCGCCATACCGCCTGCTAAAGAAAGCTTAAGCTGGGAGAAATCAATATCTTTAAATTTAGGATGTAATAGTAGGGCATGGAATAAAGTATTTACTGCTGGTAGCAAATGTACAGGCTCTTTACTAAGCAGTTTTACAAAGGCATCAATATCCCTTGGATTGGTGACTAGCAAAAGATGTTGACCAGTGCGTAAGCCTAGTAAAGATATAATAAATGCAAATATATGGTACATCGGTAATGCAACGACACAAGTTAGTTGATCCTTACTATTTAGACCCTTATGAATTGGCTTAAACCATTCATCATATTGCTTAGTACCATAAACAACATTGCGATGACTAATTAAAATCCCTTTTGCAACACCAGTGGTACCTCCTGTGTATTGAATCATAGCCAAGTCATCGGGCTTAATATCAGGACGAGTGTATGTCATCTTTTTAGATTGTTTCAAAAGAGTTTTGAAATCTAAAACTTGATGATTTGAATTGGATTTAATGTGATATTTAGGCACCATTTTTTTGATATGTTTGGCTGCTAAATTTATTAGGGTACCTTTCGCAGTGCCAAGCATATCGCCTATGGTGCTAACGACGACCGTTTTAACAGGCGTTTTTTCAATAATATTATCAAGACTATGACAAAAAGGCTCTAAAATAAACAGCATTTTGGCATCGGAATCAATAAGCTGATGCTTAAGCTCACGCGGGGTATACAAAGGATTAACTAGTGTCAAAACCATACCAGCACGAAGCGCCCCTATTACAATAGGTAGGTACTGATTCACATTAGGCATCATGATAGCTACGGTTGAACCCTGAGGAAGACCAGTACTTTGAATCCAAGAAGCAATCGAATGAGACATCTGATCAACTTGAGCATAGCTGTATGACACATCCAAGTTTGTCATAAATTTATTTTTAGCAAACTTAGTTAAAATACTATCAAAAAAATCAATGAGAGTTTCATTATCGAAAGGAATATCAGCGGAAACACCTTCAGGATAATTATTGGTCCAAAATTTAGTCATCGTTAACCTTCCGTGGGCTATTAATTAGAGTCTCGAATAAGAGGCACTCAGTAATTTTATTTAAACGTGTAAATCTATAGGTTATATTGACATTTAATTCATACTGCCTATAAAAATAAACAACGTTGCGAATATAATTTAAGGACAAGCCTCTAGGAGTAAGGCGGAATAATCGGCCTTACAAAAAGTTTAGGTATGAAAAGTTTGTAAATATAATAAAAATGTATAGTGAGTTATGATAAAACAGTATTAAAGTAGCTCTATAACGTTTTATTAAAACAAGTAGTAAAGCTACTTTAACCTCAATGCCATGCCTAGCTAACCTAGCTTACAACTTGCCAACCGGCTGTTGCGCCATATTCATCCTGATGAGAAAAAAGAGGATGATTTTGAGCCTCTGCAAGCGTTAAAACAGGAGTAACGCAGACATCCGCCTGTTCAAACAGTTTTGACCAGTGTGATAAAGGTTGACTTGCAAACGTTTCAGCAATGCTCTGCATTGCTGCTTGACTCTCGGGCAGGTTTGGCATTACACCTCGTTGCCAATGCGTATTCTTTAGATCCGGAAGATCTAATACGTCGCATAACCCTTGCCAAAACTTCAGCTCAAGAGAACCAACCGCCATATATCTATCGTCTTTGGTTTTATAAAGTCGATAACAGGGCAATAAGCCGCCTAAAAAGTCATACTGCGGTGCCGGTTTCTTACCTGACATCTTTTCAATCAATTTGCCAGTTGCTTTTGGCATGACTAAATGATTGTACAAACTGTGAGTCATACTGGTATTAATGTGTCTACCTTTACCGGTATTTTTCGCAGCAATCACAGCTGCTAAAAGTGCGATAACGGCCGTATCACTACCACCCGCTAGATCTGCAAATTGTATATTAGGCATCGCTTGATCACCATCAGATGATTTAAGCTGATCGAGGACACCACTAAGCGCCATAAAGTTAATATCATGTCCTGCTTTATTGCTCCAATCGTGATTAACACCCTCACCTTCGGTAACACCGTAACCTGTAATAGAAACAATAACCAATTTGGGATTAATGTCATGCAAAGCGGTTACATTTAATCCCATACCATCCAAAACACCAGGACGGAAACTATCTAGCATGACATCTGCATTTTTGAGATGCTCTTTAATAGTAGCAATGCCTTCTGGATCACGGAAATCGACTTTAAGTGTCGTCTTTCCGTGATTTAAAGCATTGAATAGCTCACCAAATGCGCGAGCAGGATCACCATTCATGGGTTCAATTTTGACAATTTCTGCACCTAGATCTGCAAGTAATCTGGTTGCAAAGGGTCCAGGTAGGTTGCGGGTTAAGTCAACAACCTTTAAACCTTGCAAACAGTCAGCCATTGGATTTGATAACTTGCTAGTCATCGTTAAACTCCTGATTAGCATCCGCCATCTTGACTAAAATAGCAGCAGGCTCAAAACGATCACCATAAGCAGCAGCTAATTCGCGACTACGTTCGACAAATCGCTTAACGCCGATCGAATTAATAAATTGTAGCGTGCCGCCTTGATTTGGCGCAAAACCCCATCCAAAGATTGAGCCTACGTTAGCATCGGCAACTGAGCGGACAACATTTTCTTCATAGCACCTAGCCGTTTCATTGGCTTGTACGTATAGCAGGCGATCTACTAAATCTTGTTGCGACGGTTGCTCATCTTTTGTTGGATACAGGTCAGTCAATTCAGGCCACAAGTGTTTTTCACCATTTTCAGGATAATCATAAAATCCTTTGCCAACCTTTTTACCTTCACGGCCTAACTCTTCTACCATTTTTTCAATCACTGGTTGGGCAGGATGCGCGGTAAAAGTCTTACCTTCCGCTTCTAAGGCACGTTTAGCCTGTTGCATAACATGTAATGACAGACTTAATGACACTTCATCTTGTAGTGCTAAAGGAGGCATTGGCATACCAGACTTCATACCTGCCACTTCAATACTGCGTGGATGAATACCTTCACCTAACATTGCAATACCTTCTGATACATATGTACCAAATACGCGTGATGTATAGAAGCCGCGGCTGTCATTTACCACAATTGGCGTTTTTGAAATTTGACCCACAAAATCGAAGCTTTTTGCTAATGTGGCATCGTCTGTCTTTTCACCAACGATAATCTCAACCAATGGCATTTTATCAACAGGTGAGAAGAAATGCAGACCGATAAACTGATTGGGTCGTTTACTGGCTTGTGCCAACTGAGTGATCGGTAGCGTTGAGGTGTTAGACGCATAAATTGCTGTTTCTGGAATGACAGCTTCTGCATTACGAGTACATTCGGCTTTAATATCAATGTCTTCAAATACCGCTTCAATAATTAAATCGCAGCCTTTTAAATCGTCATAAGATACTGTGGTCTTGATACGTGATAACAAGGCCTCTTTTTTCTCTTGGTTTGAACGGCCACGGCTGATAGCTTTGTCAAGCAAATTAGTCGAGTAGCTTTTTCCTTTTTCGGCACCTTCAATACTGGTATCTAATAGCACGACATCAATACCTGCTTTAGCTGAAACATAGGCAATACCAGCACCCATCATACCGGCACCTAGAATACCAATCTTGCTAACTTTAGATCTCTCAAACCCTTCAGGACGTGATTGACCTTTTTTAATATTGTTCAGCTGCTTCCACAAGGTGTTAATCATGTTAGTAGATTCAGGAGACAATGCACAAGCGACAAAATAACGAGACTCAATTTCAAGTCCATTATCAATATCTACTAAGCAGCCTTCAAACACACATGACATGATATGAACAATTGCAGGATAATTGCCATGTGATTTTTGATTTGCCATAGCAGGGGCAATCGAGAAAACCTGTGCAACTTTAGGATGCTTACTATCACCACCGGGTATTTTAAACCCTTTTTGATCCCAAGGCTGACTAACTTTAGGGTTATCTTTAATCCATTGTTTTGCTTGAGCAAGCATATCTTCTTTGTCGCTAGCAACCGCATTCAATAGACCGATTTCAAGCGCTTGCTGTGGACGTAGCTCTTTGCCTTGCGTCATCATCTCTAACGCTTTTTGAATACCGACAATGCGTGGTAAACGCTGAGTACCGCCACCACCGGGTAGCAAGCCAAGTTTAACTTCTGGCAATCCAATTTTTGTTTTTGGTGAATCAACGGCAATACGATAATGACAGGCTAAAGCTAGCTCCAAACCGCCACCTAAAGCCGTACCAGTAAGAGCAGCAGCAACAGGCTTACCCGCTTTCTCAAGTTTACGTAGACTGGTTTTTAAGTCTTCGACTAAATCAAAAGCTTGTTCAGCAGTTTCAATTTCTGCCAGTTGGTCAATATCAGCACCGACCACAAAGGTAGATTTTCCAGAGGTTAAGATCAAACCTTTGGCTTCTTCGTCCGTAATAAAAGCGTCAGTTAAAGAGGCAAAAGCTTCATTAAAGCCTTCACCAATAACATTCATTTTGCGATCTGTTTGATCGATAGTAACCGTAACAACACCGTTGTCAGCTTCGGCTGTAAAGTTATTTAGGGCGTTAATGGCCTTTACGCTAGCTATACTCATTTTATATCCTTATTTATTATGCGCTAATTCAATATGCGTACGTGATGTCCATGTCTTGGATTCACTAAATATTAGGGTCAAGCTCTTAGACACGTTTAATATTACACACGCTCAATAATAGTTGCGATACCCATACCACCACCAACACATAGTGTAATCATGGCGGTATTTAAGTCACGACGTTCAAGTTCATCTAGTACCGTTGTCACTAGCATCGCTCCAGTAGCACCTAAGGGATGTCCCATAGCAATAGCGCCGCCATTAACATTGACTTTATCAAGCGACACACCTAGGTCTGCAGCAGTATTCATAGGAACGACAGCAAACGCTTCGTTAATTTCCCATAAATCAATGTCACTGGCCGTCATACCCGCTTTACGAAGTGCTTTCTGACACGCTGGCGTTGGACCTGTTAACATAATAGTTGGTTCAGAACCGATGACTGAAGCCATAGTGATCTTAGCACGAGGTTTAAGGTTTGCTTTTTCGCCTGCCGCTTTGCTACCGACTAAACAAAGTGCTGAGCCGTCTACGATACCTGATGAGTTACCTGCATGATGGACATGATTTACTTTTTCGATAGTGGTATATTTATCAAGTATCACACTATCAAAGCCCATTTTACCAGGCATAATAAAGGAGGGATTTAGACCCGCTAAAGTTTCTACGGAAGTATTAGGACGGATGGTCTCATCTTTATCCAATAACAACATACCGTTAATATCCGTTACTGGAACGACGGACTTATCATAATAGCCCTTCTCCCAAGCAGCAGCGGCTCTTTTATGAGATTCAGTAGCAAAGGCATCAACGTCTTCACGCGTAAAACCACGTAACGTTGCAATAGCATCCGCGCCAACACCTTGGGGTACAAATTGCGTTGCATCATTAACACGGGGATCCATATACCAAGCCCCACCGTCTGAACCCATAGGTACACGGCTCATTGATTCTACACCGCCAGCCACAACCATATCTTCCATACCAGACATAACTTTAGTAGCGGCTAAGTTGATAGACTCTAAGCCTGATGCACAAAAACGAGATAGTGTAACGCCTGCCACACTTTCATCCCAATCAGCATCAATAATTGCAATACGGGCGATATCAGACCCTTGCTCACCCACAGGAGTAACACAACCTAATACCAGATCATCGACCAAACTGGTATCGAGATCATGACGTTTCTGCATCTCTTTTAATAGGGTGCGCACCAACCATATTGGCGTTGCTTGATGTAGTGAACCCTCTTTTTTACCTTTGCCACGTGGTGTACGAATGGCATCATAGATATAGGCAACTTCAGTCATATAAATCCTTTTTTAAATCCGTTTAAATTGTTTAAAATCGTTTATGAAATTTTGTAAGCGACACGTTTCAATCGCTTACAAAATTAGCGATGTAGCACCATGCTAATAAGTCTGAAAACTTTCATAAAAACTTACTAGAAAGCTTTAATGATTACATAAAGCGTGATGCAAGCTCTTTCATGATCTCATTGGTGCCACCGTAGATTTTCTGGACTCTTGAATCAGCATACATCCGCGCAATTGGGTACTCACTCATATAGCCATAACCACCAAATAATTGCAAGCATTCATCCATGACGTTGCACTGTTTTTCAGTTACCCAGTATTTAATTAATGATGCCTGAGGTGCTGTTAATTTGCCTTCTATCATCGCTTCAATAGCAGAGTCACATAATGCTTTCACTGCTAAATAGTCTGCTTGAACTTCGGCAAGCTTAAAGCGGGTATTTTGGAACTTCCAAATTGGGCGACCAAATGCTTCACGCTGTTTAACGTAATCTAAAGTAAGCTCTAAAGCTAGTTTGATAGCACCACAACCGCTTAATGCAATAATGAGACGCTCTTGAGGCAGTTCTTGCATCATTTGGATAAATCCAAGACCTTCAACGCCACCAAGTACATTCTTTTGAGGTACACGTACATTACTAAAGAATAACTCTGAAGTATCTTGTGCAGATAAGCCGGTTTTCTTAAGATTGCGTCCCCGCTCAAAACCTTCAAGCCCATCTGTTTCAACGCCGATAAGTGAAACGCCCTGAGCACCCTTTTCACGGTCAGTTTTACAGGCTAGTATAATTAAGTTGGCGTGTTGACCGTTAGTAATAAATGTTTTTGAACCGTTGATAATATAATCATCACCATCTTTAACGGCATACGTTTTAATGGCTTGTAGATCTGAACCTGTTGTCGGTTCAGTCATAGCGATTGCGCCAACAAATTCACCCGTTGCCATTTTTGGTAGCCATGCTTTTTTCTGCTCTTCAGTACCATGCTTCAAAATATAAGGAGCAACGATACCAGAGTGAACCATACCACCAAATCCAGCTTGGTTAGCTTGAGCCTGAGCAAGAAGAATCGCTGCTTCGTGACCGAAGTCACCGCCGCCGCCGCCGTACTCTTCAGGCATTGATGCACATAAGAAGCCCATTTCACCCGCTTCATTCCATGCTTCACGGTCGATCATACCGTTTTCACGCCATTGCTCGTCTTTATCTTCCCAACTTTGGAACAACTTTAAGGCACTGTCATATACCATTTCATGTTCTTCAGTCATCCAATTGCTTTTAAACGTATCAATACCCATCTCGTTAATCCTTAACCCATAAATTAGTTTATTGTATTAATGGTAATAATTATTACCAAAAATGATTACAATAGATTTGGAGCAAAACTCATATCTATCATTACTTACCGTTCAATATTACAAAAGTTTATTTTGCTAAGCAATCACTAGCTATAAAATAGTAATTATAATTACCATTAATTAAGGGGCTTTAATGAAAACAACTCAACATGATCATCATGACACTCTATTAAATGAAAAAGCGTTAGCACCTCTATCAAAAATTCGTCCTGCGACGCTTGATAAAATAGAAAAAGCGGTTCACGAGTTATTTGCTGGCGCCAATGCTCAAGATGTCACAATGATTCAAATCGCTAATGCAGCAAATGTCTCGTTGCAGACCTTATATAAATACTTTGGCGATAAGCACACGGTATTCCAAACGATTATGGATATCGTACTCGGGCGGCTTGCGAACCGAATGATGGATCATCTACAAGGTATTGATAGTGTTAAAGAGCGTCTGAGAAAAACCTTGTGGGTTTGTTTTGATTTTGTGGACTCTCATCCTGATGCTGTGATGGTCTTAACCTCTGTATCTACCTCAGATATTCGCAAAATATCTATTTACGAAAATAAAGAGCTGATTAATGCCTTTACCAGTGTTTTAGCTGACGGTCAACGTCGAGGGGTGCTTAATGATAAAGTACCGCTTTATGTCTTATTTGATGTGTTTATGGGATTTGTGATGCGTATTGGTACCATGCAGGTCATTCGTCACTCACCAATGCCGTTGACTGAAAACTTTGATGACTTATTCTCCATGTTATGGCGTGCTATCTCTAAGCCTGATATTGATACAAAAAGTTAAGCTTATACAAAAAATAATTTATAAGATTACCTAACTATTTTTGCAATTATCGATTGACGATTTATTGTGCTCACGTTATATAATACCCCTTCGTTTTTTTGATAGGCATGTTGCCATTTTAATCAAACTCAATTTTTTTAATTTTATAAACACACATTATTAATGAGTTCTTTGACATCAGTCGTTAAGTTATAGATGTACTTAACGACTGATACCAGCTGCAATGGTAAACAGATCTTATTATCAACTGACTCATAGATGAAATTATGAAGAGAGTTATTCATGCAACTAAAGAGGATTTAGACATCAAAAAGAAGGATAAACTAAGCTGGCGTATCTTTGGCCCAGGGATACTATTAGCAAGCGGTGCCGTCGGTGGCTCTCATCTCATTTCATCTACTCAGGCTGGTGCCATCTATGGTTGGCAATTGGCGATTATAATTATTCTAGCGAACTTTTTTAAATATCCTTTTTTCAGATTTAGTACAGATTACGTCTATGACAAAGGCGAGTCATTAATTGCAGGATATGCCAGAAAGTCGCCAGTTTATTTGTGGGTTTACACTACTTTAATGATTGGATCTGCCGTCATTAGTGTGGGTGCCGTTACCCTACTATGCTCTGTTATTTTGGAGTTTATGATTCCAGAGCAATTTACGCCATCTGCTACTCTATTATCAATAATCGTCATAGGGGTGTCATGGTTGATGTTAATTGTCGGTCATTACAAGCTGCTAGACCGTTTTAACAAATGGATTATGGCATCGCTAATTATTACCACCTTGATTACAGTCATTATTGCAGCGGGGAATCCTACGCCAATTGCACCAGATTTTGTTGCCATGTCACCCTGGAATATGGCTTCTTTAGGATTTATTGTAGCGTTAATGGGCTGGATGCCAGCGCCATTAGAATTTGCTGCTATTACCTCAATGTGGACCGCTGAAAAAGTTAAAACGGATCAGACAACTTACTATCAAGGTTTGGTTGACTTTAATGCCGGTTATCTTTTTAGTGCTCTATTAGGTCTTTGTTTTTTAGCCTTAGGCGTCTTTGTTCAATACGGTTCAGGTGTTGAGATTAAAATTCAGGGCGGTGACTATGTCACCCAGTTAATCAATATGTACACCGCAACCATCGGTGACTGGTCAAGATTATTGGTTGCCTTTGTGGCATTCATGGTAATGTTTGGCACGACGATTACCTTAATTGATGGCTATGGTCGAGCCCTTGCAGAGTCTACCCGTCTCATTAAAGGTGAATCAAAGGTAAGCCACCCGCAAATCCTATTTTGGACCAGTTATTCTGTTATTGGTTCATTAATTATTATTGTCTTCTTCAAAGGTCAGTTAGGGTCTATGTTGAAATTTGCCATGATTACGGCGTTTTGTTTTGCGCCAATCTTTGGTTGGCTGAATTATAGCTTAATTAAGAGCGAGCAAAAGCTGTCTAAATCAATGACGTTTTATACTATAGCTGGGCTACTATTCTTAGCCGCGGTTGCCCTATTATTTGTAGCACAGTTGTTAGGTTTTATCGAATAACCCGCTTATAACCCTCTTATGTCAAAGCAATCAGGCGACTTATACTACCTTGTCTTTCACACAATCCAACCTTAACTTAAAGGCATTATGTTATGACTCACCCTAATTCAGCAGCGTCTACTGCACACTCTGAAAATGTACGATGGCGCACTTTTGGACCAGGAATCTTATTGGCAACAGCTGCTATTGGCGGCTCACACCTTATATCCTCAACGCAGGCAGGGGCGATTTATGGCTGGCAATTGGCGATAATGATAATACTAGCTAACTTTTTTAAATATCCATTCTTTAAGTTTGGCACAGATTATGTCTATGAAACTGGTGAATCATTAGTTGCTGGTTATGCCAAAAAGTCGCCAGTTTATTTATGGGCGTTTTTTATACTGTCTTTAGCGGCTTCTGTGATTAGTACAGGTGCGGTAGCGCTCATTGCAGCTACTATTTTAGGATTTATGTTGCCTGAAAATCTAGGAATCTCCACCACAATTTTGTCTTTGATCGTCATGGGTGTGTCTTGGTTAATCCTAATTTTAGGTCATTATAAAATGCTTGATAGAGTGACCAAATTAATCATGGTGGCATTAACTATAGCAACCTTGGCTGCTGTAATCATTGCCGCTGGCAAGCCTACAGTGATGGCGCCTGATTTTGTCGCGCCCTCCCCTTGGAACATGGCGACACTTGGCTTTATAGTAGCGTTAATGGGATGGATGCCCGCGCCATTAGAATTCTCTGCGATCAATTCAATGTGGATATCAGCTAAAGTAGAAGCAGATCACACAACACATCGTCAGGGTCTGGTTGACTTCAATGTCGGCTTTATTTCTACTGCGCTTTTAGCGTTAGTATTTTTGGCGTTAGGTGTCTTTGTACAATATGGCACTGGGGTCGAGATTCAGACACAAGGTGGTGCGTATATTAGCCAGTTGATCAGCATGTACACCGCTACTATTGGTGAGTGGTCAAGACTTTTAGTGGCCTTTGTGGCCTTCATGGTGATGTTTGGTACGACGATCACTTGCGCAGATGGCTATGGCCGAATTAATGCAGAAAGTTGGCGTTTAATTAAAAATGACGTCAAAATGGATGAAAAGCAGCTTTTATTTTGGATCACCTACACCGCTGTTGGCGGGTTCATTATCATTACATTCTTTACCGGTCAGCTTGGTGCAATGCTGAAGTTTGCTATGATTTCTGCCTTCGTTTCAGCCCCTATTTTTGGATGGTTGAACTATTCATTGGCTAAAAATCATCAAAAACTATCGCCAAGTATGAACTTATATAGTATTGCAGGCTTGATCTTTTTAGGTGGTATCGCATTGTTATTTATGGCTCAATTATTAAAGATCATTTAATGGGCTAATATATAGGGTTATTTGCAAGACTCAAAAATAAGGGCTGTTTGATGACAGCCCTTATTTTTGAAGTACTGTCTATTGTTTTAGGTCACTGTATTAAATAGTTGTGGTGCATCGCAGCTATTTCATTGTATATTTGCTTATGCAATCTTTAATCTGCATTTTACTTTTAAAAGGAATTGCTTTTAATAGCAATAGTAACATGCCGGTTTTTACAGGGAGTTTATGAGTCGTATGAAAATTAATAAAGCAAACTCTACATATACCAAACATCAAGTTGGTGTTCGTTTATTACACAGGAACCGTCATTTATTATCCGGTTTCTTTATATTATTTGCAGCACTAGGGTGTGATACACAAAGTAATCACCATAAAAGTCAAACTGTGCCCATTGAATTTGAAAATTGGCAGGGTGAGATTCAGGATGCTTATAACGATTTATCTAACGATGAGCAGCAGTTACTGAGTCGTTATATGCAGCGTATGCAATTAAGTGACGCTCAACAACAAGGCGCTACAACTCAAGTCACTATTGACGAGGCCATTGAACAGCAGCGCAAATATGAAGAATTGCACCCGAATAATCCTATAGGTCAGAAGACGGATGAAAACAGGGAGTTACAACGGGATCAATACCCTATTACTTTACTGCCTTATAAACCGAGTGACACTGATACTTTAAATAACGTAAAACTGTCTTTTGTTATGACGAATAAGAGTAATGTCCCTGTTAATGGCTTTAAAGGGACGTTAATGCTTAACCATCCTGATTTTGCAAAACCTAAACCCGTGGTTATATCGCTGGTAAACTTCGACCCACCTCTGGCACCCAATGCGAACTATGAGTTCGACGCTGACGTTAATATTTCCGATGCCAAAGTATATGAGGCGATCAAACCTCCTCAAAATATCAGCATAGAGGTCACTAAGGGCAGTTTAACCTTAAAAGATGGGCACACAATGGATTTTGAATAAGCTTTTTTAATAGTAGCTATCATAAACAGCAGCTATAGCTATTTTAGGTCAATAAAGCGGGTTCTAGATAATTATCAGCACCTTTAAGAGAAGTTAATGCAATTAAAAAGATTAAAAGCATTTCATACTGTGGCGCAACTAGGAAGCTTTAGTGAAGCAATTGATGTTACGGGGCTTTCACAGCCGACATTAAGCCGGCTAATTAAGCAGCTTGAGGAGGATATTGGAGTAGAGCTTATCGATCGCTATCATCGTCCCCTGGAACTGACCCCTGCTGGAGCATTCTTTTATGAAAAGGTTGATTCTATATTAAGGGAGCTTGACAGTAGCATAACTCTTACTCAAAAACTGGCTTATCCACCTGACAACCTAAACATAGGCTTTGTACCTTCAGTGTTATACGGCCTACTCCCTACCGTGATTTCAAGGTTAAAGCTGCGTTTACCTAGTTTAGATATTCATCTAAAAGATATCAGCTCATTCAGACAAGTTGACGCATTAAAAGCGGGTGAAATTGATGTAGGTTTCGGGCGTTTTGCACATGATGATGCTAATTTAAACCAGATATTATTGCGTCATGAGCGTTATGTAGCAGCTTTACCTAAGACACATGAATTAGCAAACCAGAGTGATATTCACCTCAAGCAATTACAAGATAGCCGTATAATCTTATATCACCAGACGCATTTACCAGTATCCAATGTATCCATTACAGTTTCTGATAATAACGATGCGCCTTTATTGATTAGTGAGCCTTTACTGCATCTATTTTCAAAACAGTCAGCTTTACCCCACCATACTACTTCAGTTAGTGATATACAGGTTGCATTAGGTCTTGTAGCAGCAGGTGAAGGGATAACCTTGGTGCCTGATAGTCTTAAATCGGTACGTTCAGATCAAATTAGCTACCGCTCATTAATCCATGAAGATGCAACCTCTCCTATATATCTTTGTGCACTACAAGCGCCCACACATCCCGCATTTTCAATACTTTTAGACGTTGTATATGATATATATGAAGAACGCGGTATTACCTATCGGCGGATAAAGTAGTCAGATTTTAATTGTAACTAAATGTAAATTAATTTTAATTAAGTTTAAGGTTTTAATTTCATGTTCTGAATAATAATGCTTCGGAATCACTCAAATACGAATTTAAGTATTTAAAAAATAAATAAGTTTAATTTATATTAAATGATAATAAATATTAACTTATTATTATTTAGCTAGCTCAATAGTCTAACCTCTTTTATCTAATTCATTTTGCAGGTACTCTACCAATATTCTACTTCTATTTTAGATTTCTGGATATATATCCTATTAATTAATTTTCTAGTAGCTTTCATTAATTTGAAAAAGAGTTATTCTAACTCAAATACAATAAAAGGAATGCCCATGAGTACTGAATCTGCTGGCAAGCGCTTTCGTAATGCCATCTCTGAACAAACGACTAATAATCAACCGCTACAAATCGTCGGCACTATCAATGCTTATACAGCAATGATGGCGACTCAAGTTGGTCACAAGGCAATATATTTATCGGGTGCTGGTGTAGCGAATGCCTCTTATGGACTGCCTGATTTAGGTATGACCAGCTTAGACAATGTATTAGAAGATGCCAGCCGTATTACCAATGCGGTGCAAACGCCGCTACTGGTCGACATCGACACTGGTTGGGGCGGTGCTTTTAATATCTCCCAAACCATCAAAAAGATGGAAAAAGCAGGCGTGGCAGCTGTTCATATCGAAGACCAAGTGGCACAAAAACGCTGTGGTCATCGTCCTAATAAAGAAATCGTGTCTACCAGTGAAATGGTGGATCGTCTAAAAGCGGCTCTTGATGCCAAAGTAGATCCTGACTTTGTGGTTATGGCGCGAACAGATGCATTATCTGTTGAAGGGTTAGAGGCAGCCGTTGAACGTGCCGTTGCTTTTGAAGAAGCTGGCGCAGATATGATTTTCGCAGAAGCGTTAACTGATATTGAGATGTATCGCAAGTTTACCGATGTATTAAATATTCCTGTACTGGCTAATATGACAGAATTTGGACAAACGGATCTGTATACGACTGAACAGTTATTTAATGTCGGTGTTGAAATGGTGCTCTACCCACTATCGGCATTTCGTGCGATGAATAAAGCGGCGCTCAATGTTTATCAACATCTACTTGATGACGGTACTCAGGAAAATGTCGTCGACACTATGCAAACCCGTATGGAATTATATGATTTCTTAAACTATCATGAATTTGAGCGGAAGCTTGACGAGCTATTTGCTCAGAAGAAGTAATGTTTATCAAAACTAGTCTAAAAAGATATTTGATATCAACCAAAAGCCTTATATAACATGTTTTTATATGGCTAATAGTTTTAGTACCATTTATCACTATAATATCTACACTAACGCAACCTAAATTTAAAGGAAAGTATCATGGCAGCAGGCAAGCAACTATCAGGCGCAGGTTTACGTGGACAAATTGCTGGACAAACCTCACTATCTACGGTTGGTAAATCCGGATCAGGATTAACTTATCGTGGATATGATGTCAAAGATTTAGCAGAAAATTGCATCTTTGAAGAAGTGGCTTATCTATTATTATATGGTGAGCTTCCTACTCAGACACAACTTGATGACTATAAAGCTGAGCTCAAAAAGTTACGTGACTTACCGCAAGCTTTAAAAGATGTATTAGAACGTATACCTCGATCTGCACACCCGATGGATGTGTTAAGAACGGGTTGTTCAATGCTAGGTAATTTAGAGCCTGAAGAAAGCTTTGATCAACAGCTTGATAAAACCAATCGTATGTTGTCCGCTTTCCCAGCAATTATCAATTATTGGTATCGTTTCAGCCATAATGGCGAAAAAATTGATTGTATAACTGATGCTGAAACGCTTGGTGGCCATTTCTT
The DNA here is from genome assembly GCF_057396245.1 of Psychrobacter sp. CX16. NCBI lineage: Bacteria > Pseudomonadati > Pseudomonadota > Gammaproteobacteria > Moraxellales > Moraxellaceae > Psychrobacter > Psychrobacter sp. CX16. The sequence goes on along the minus strand of NZ_JBXYJF010000006.1, from coordinate 55,855 downwards.
ACAATTGCTTAAAGGTGAGAAGCCAAGCGAATTGCATGAAAGAGTGATGAACGTGTCTTTAATTCTATATGCTGAGCATGAATTCAACGCTTCTACGTTTACTGCCCGTGTTTGTGCCTCTACTCTATCGGATCTTTTCTCTTGTATTACTGGAGCAATTGGTACGCTACGTGGACCTTTACACGGTGGTGCTAACGAAGCGGCTATGGAGTTGATTGAAGGCTTTGAGTCTCCTGAAGCTGCTGAATCAGGCTTGATGGGCATGCTAGAGCGTAAAGAAAAGATTATGGGCTTTGGTCATGCTATTTATAGTGATTCTGATCCTCGTAATGTCATTATTAAACAATGGGCTGAAAAATTAGCAGCAGATGTGGGTGATGACGTGTTATACCCTGTATCAGTAAAATGTGAAGAAGTTATGTGGCGTGAGAAGAAACTATTCTGTAACGCTGATTTCTTCCATGCGTCAACTTATAACTTTATGGGCATACCAACGAAATTGTTCACGCCAATATTCGTTTGTTCACGCTTAACTGGCTGGGCCGCTCATGTGTTTGAGCAACGTTCTAACAACCGCATTATTCGCCCAAGTGCCGAATATATTGGTGAAGAACCAAGAGAAGTGCCCCCTATCGCTGAGCGTGGGTAATACTCTCTAAATTGGTAAAAAGGCTTCATCTTTATTATAAAATATTATGAGGATGCGGCCTTTTTAATTTTTAATACGCACTATTTCATCATCTAATATCTAGTCTACAAATCAACTTATATAAACCCTACAAACAGAACTAAATGACAATGACGTTATAGCTTAACGAGCTTATCGATATATATTAAATAGTTTTTATAAATATCTTATAAAACATATTAAATTTGCAATGAGTTTCATATTATTCTAAGGACAGCCAACTATGCCAAATCCCAATCAGCCCGTTCTCACTCACAAACACCCACAACCAATGAATTCCAACTACAAAAAGCCATTGCCATTACCCAATGGTGAAGACAGTGGGTTATATTATTTCGATGTTGAACAAGCGGTTAATGATATTGAACCTGGTGCCTATGCCAAGCTACCTTTTAGCTCAAAGGTATTATGTGAAAATTTAGTACGTCGTTGCCCGCCAGAAGATTTAACCGAAGCCCTTTCGCAACATATTTATCGTAAGCAAGATCTAGATTTTCCTTGGTATCCAGCGCGTGTTGTTTGCCATGATATCTTAGGACAAACGGCATTTGTGGATCTTGCAGGTTTGAGAGATGCCATCGCTGAAGAAGGGGGTGACCCATCAAAAGTCAACCCAATCGTTCCTACTCAGCTTATTGTTGACCATTCATTAGCGGTTGAACATGCAGGCTATGAAGAGAATGCTTTTGAGAAAAACCGTGCGATTGAAGAACGTCGTAACGAAGATCGTTTCCATTTTATCAATTGGTGTGAATATGCCTTTGATAATGTCAACGTTGTGCCTCCCGGCAACGGTATTATGCACCAAATTAATTTAGAAAAAATGTCTCCTGTGATCCAAGTAATTGCGGATAAAGCGGATGGTAAACCCGTTGCTTATCCAGACACTTTAGTCGGTACGGACAGTCATACTCCAATGGTTGATGCTCTTGGCGTTATCTCAATTGGCGTGGGTGGATTAGAAGCTGAAAGCGTCATGTTAGGGAACCCTTCTTATATGCGTTTGCCTAATATTGTTGGTCTAAATTTAACAGGTAAATTACAGCCGGGTATAACGGGTACTGATTTAGTACTAGCCATGACCGAGTTCCTACGTGACGAAGGGGTTGTATCCGCGTATGTTGAATGCTTTGGTGATGGCGCTAGAAGTCTGTCTGTCGGCGATAGAGCGTCTATATCGAATATGACACCTGAATATGGTGCCACTGCCGTCATGTTCTCAATTGATGAGCAAACCATTGATTATTTACGTCTAACGGGTCGTACTGAACAACAAATTAGTGTTGTTGAAGCATATGCTAAGCAAACTGGGTTATGGGCAGACGGCATGAAAGATGCTGAATATGACCGTGTATTAAATTTTGATTTATCAAAAGTGGTGCGTAATATCGCAGGGCCTTCACGTCCGCATGCCCGTGTTTCTACCACTGATTTAGCGGAAGTGGGTATTGCTCACGCTGCTAATCAGCCGCTTGTTGAGCCAGAAGATGGATTGATGCCTGATGGTGCCGTTATTATTGCTGCCATTACCAGCTGTACCAATACTTCTAACCCGCGCAATATGATTGCTGCGGGTATCGTTGCCCGTAATGCTTTAGAGAAAGGTTTGGTTCGTAAGCCTTGGGTAAAATCATCATTAGCACCTGGATCAAAAGCGGTAAAACTGTACTTAGAAGAGGCAAATCTACTGCCTGATCTACAGCAACTTGGCTTCGATGTGGTTGCTTTTGCCTGTACGACGTGTAATGGTATGAGTGGCGCCTTAGAACCAGAAATCCAGCAAGAAATCATTGACCGTGATTTATTCTCTACAGCCGTATTATCGGGTAACCGTAACTTTGACGGTCGCATTCATCCCTATGCAAAACAAGCCTTCCTTGCTTCTCCACCATTGGTAGTGGCTTATGCAATAGCGGGTACCATTCGTTTTGATATCGAAAAAGACTCATTAGGTAAAGATAAAGAAGGCAACGATGTCTACCTCAAAGACATTTGGTTTGATGATGCCGAAGTTGATGCGATTGTTGCCTCTGCGGTGAAGCCTGAGCAATATAACAAAGTTTATATCCCGATGTTTGATGAAGGTATTGTCGATGCAGAACGTCATGATGCTATTACCAATCCACAGTACAACTGGCGTGAGATGAGTACGTATATCCGTCGCCCACCCTACTGGGAAGGCACAATGGCCGAAGCCAATAAGCTTAAAGGCATGCGTCCGCTAGCGGTATTGGGTGATAACATTACTACCGACCATATGTCGCCTTCTAATGCGATTATGCCTGATAGCGCCGCTGGCGAATATTTAGATAAAATGGGACTACCTGCTGAGGATTATAACTCTTACGCTACGCACCGTGGTGACCATTTAACCGCTCAACGTGCTACATTTGCTAATCCTAAATTGCTTAACGAGATGGTACGGGATGACAAGGGCGAGGTGATTCAAGGTTCACTTGCTCGAGTAGAGCCTGAAGGTGAGGTGATGCGTATGTGGGAAGCCATTGAAACCTATATGACTCGTAAACAGCCCCTTATCATAATTGCTGGTGATGGCTATGGTCAAGGTTCAAGCCGAGACTGGGCTGCTAAAGGCGTTCGTCTGGCGGGCGTTGAATGTGTTGTCGCTGAGGATTTTGAGCGTATTCACCGTCAAAACTTAGTGGGTATGGGCGCCCTTCCCGTTCAATTTAAAGAGGGTACCACCCGTAAGACGTTAAATATTGATGGTTCTGAAGTATTTGATATTGAGGGCGAAGTATCAGCTGGTGGTGAGATGACCCTTGTTATTCATCGTACTGACGGTACAGTTGATAAAACGCCAGTAATTTGCCGCTTAGATACGGCAGATGAACTTAAAATGTACAATTCCGGTGGTATGCTACAGCGCTTTGCTAAAGAGTTTTTGGAAGGTAGTGTGGCTTAATTTGAATTCATAATGAGCTTATAAGTCGCATTTGACTAAGCGCACAAGTCACTACTCATTGTGCTTGTGCGTTTTTTTATTAAAAATTTTTGAAAACAAACAACTACCCTAAAACTAAAATTTATATCTAAAGCTATAAACTCTATTTAGGAAAACTATTATGACGAAACATGTATTCACCCCCCAAATACCTGTCCCCGCCACCTATATGCGTGGTGGCACCTCAAAAGGGGTGTTTTTCAATCTAAATGATTTACCTGAACGCTGTCAGCAACCTGGCAAAGCTCGAGATAATTTCTTATTAAGAGTTATCGGTAGCCCAGACCCTTATGGTAAGCAAATTGACGGCTTAGGCAATGGTTCATCAAGTACATCTAAGACCGTTATCCTATCTAAGTCTGATAAAGACGGTCACGATGTTAACTACCTATTTGGACAGGTCAATATTAGCAAGCCTATGATTGATTGGGCCGGTAACTGCGGTAACTTAACGGCCGCTGTTGGGGCGTGTGCGATTAACATGGGCTTGGTAGATGCAGATAAAGTAGCCGCTAGTATCGATACTGGTATTTGTGAGGTTAATATTTGGCAGCAAAATATCAATAAAACCATTATCGCCCATGTGCCTGTCTATCAAGACAAACAAGGCGATGTACACGTTCAAGAAACGGGTGATTTTGAATTAGATGGCGTCACCTTCCCTGCCGCTGAAGTTAAAATTGAATTTATTGATCCGGTTGATGCATCAAGCGCAATGTTCCCTACGGGTAACTTGGTGGATGACTTTGATTTATCAGGTTGTGGTCTAGATAAAGCCTGCGTTCAAGCGACGTTTATCAATGCCGGCATTCCTACCATCTTTATGAATGCTGAGGATTTAGGCTTTACAGGCACAGAACTGCAACCTGATGTTAATAGTAATCCAGAGCTACAAACTAGACTTGAGAAAATCCGAGCTAAAGGTGGTGTGGCGATGGGTATATTTAAGGATGTCAGCGAGGCTGAAAAGAGCCAACATATTCCAAAAATCGCTTGGGTTGCTCCAGCACAAAGCTATACGGCCTCAAGTGGTAAAGCCGTTGATAAACAGGACATTGATTTGGTGGTACGCGCCATGAGTATGGGGCAATTACACCACGCCATGATGGGTACAGCAGCGGTAGCCATTGCTGCGGCAGCAACCACGCAAGGCACGTTAGTAAATAAAGCGGCTGGCGGTGGTAATTTGTCAGAAGTTCGTTTTGGTCATCCATCAGGCACACTACTCGTGGGCGGTAAAACAGAACAAGTGAATGGTCGCTGGCAAGCTAAAAAGGTATCTATGAGCCGCTCTGCTCGCCGTATTATGGTGGGTGAAGTTTTTGTACCTGCCGATAGCTTTTAATTTTATTTCCATTCGGTGGTTTTTTAAGATAATATTAACATATGTTGATATTTTTTAAATTTACGAATTGAAAATGCAACACGGGTTATATGCCCACTTAAACTTTAATGATAGGAAGAAAGCACCAATGAATTTAAATGACATGCTAGGCGCAGTAAAAGGCGATAATAATGAAGATAGCGCACTATCAGGCATGATGGATATGGCTAAAGATTTGAACATGGAAGACTTAGAACGTTTTAAAAGCATGTCCAAAATGGAGTTACTTGAAGAGCTTAAAAACTCTGAGCACAGCGCCAAAGTGCTTGAAGTACTAAAAGGTTTGGTGAGTAGTAAATAAAATGTGCCCATGACTTTTTGATTTTTAATACCAAAACACAAAAGGTCACTGTAGTAGCTTTTATAAGAGCCCAAGTCGAATTCGATTTGGGCTCTTATTTTTATTTCGCTCGCTAGGCCACTTTTGTTTATCTGAGCAACACAATGCTCAGCTGTGTTTTAAACACGCTTTATACACTTTCACTATGTTACACGGGTAATTTCGAGGTTAGAATAGAGCGCTTTAATAGTAATCACCGTTAATTTAAATTAATCAATAATAAATGATACCTTATGGCCTCACCTCCCAAACGTGTTCCGCTTGACCTAAAGCCACCTTCCAAACCCAAAGACCGTGGTCGCCTGCTTTGGTATATCCTAAAGCGATTGGCGGTGTTCGCCCGTCCCTATCGTACGCTGTTTATATTAACCTTGATATTAACGGTACTAGGCTCATTTACGGCTCAGGTTAATGCTTTCGTACTGCAATATACGATTGACTCTTTAACCGGTATCACGGACTTGCCTGACCCTTGGGTCGAAGGCCTCAAGCTTTTAACACTAATTAGTTCGGTACTATTGGTTAAAGAGATCCTTAATGTATTCATCACCTTTGGTCAGCGCTATTTTGGTGAACGTATTCGAATCAACCTGTCACGTGATTTATCACAAAAAGTGGTTGAACGAATTTTGACCTACAAAATGGCGTTTTATACCAGTGATGAAAATGCCAGTGGTAAGCTGCAGACCCGTATCGACTTGGGTGTGGGCAGCTTGACGCAGTTGGTACAGAACTTCTTTATCGATATGCTGCCGCTGTTTGCCAGTGCCATCGTGTCCTTGATTATTATGTTTAATGCCAACTTCTGGGTGGGCATGGTCGGCCTGATTATTGTGCCGATTTACTTCTTTGTCAGTCAAAAACAGGCCAATCGCTTACAAGGTTTTCGTAAGCAGATGCGCCAATACCGTGAGACCAAAAGTGGGCTAGTTATCTCAATTATTGACTCTATCACGGTTATTAAATCTTTTGTGCGTGAGCCAATCGAGTCTAATAAGCACTGGGAAATCCAAAAAGATATGACCACCAATCAGCTTCGTATTCGCAGTATTGCGTTTATGTATAATGCTGGCAAGAGCTTTATTGAACAGATTGGCGTGGTGGTCATTATCGTCTTGACTGCCTACTTTGTGCTAAATGGTCAGATGACCATTGGTGCGATTATGTTCCATGTGCTGTTATTCCAAAACGTCGCTGCCCCTATTCGTGAGCTTCACCGTATTTATGACCAGATTAATAATGCCTTAACCTATGCAGAAGGCTTCTTCGATATTCTAGATGACGATGATGCCATTGAGAGCGAAGGTGAGATTGAGTGTACTGATCTTAAAGGCCATATTGAGCTTAAAGATGTCAACTTCTCTTATCCTAATGGCAAAAAAGCGCTACATGATGTGAGCTTTGAGATTCATCCGAATCGCATTACTGCTTTAGTTGGCCTAAGCGGCGCAGGTAAAAGTACCATTATTAATCTACTGGTTAAATTCTATGACCCAAGCAGTGGTACAATCTGCCTAGATGGTCGTGATTTAAACGATTACAGTACCCATAATCTGCGTGAACAAATTGGTCTGGTACTACAGAAAAACCACATTTTTTCTGGTACCATCGCTGACAATATTCGCTATGGTGATATGGATGCCACTGATGAAGAGATTATTGAGGCGGCTAAGCAGGCCTCTATTCATGATCAAATCGTCGGTATGCCAGAGGGTTATAATAGCGAGGCGATAATGCTTTCAGGTGGTCAGCAGCAGCGTATTGCACTGGCACGTATGTTCCTAAAAGATCCACCGATTGTTTTTTTGGATGAGCCTACTGCAAGCCTTGATGCGATTGCCACTCAGCAGATTAAGAAAAGTTTAGACTTAATCAAAAAAGACCGTACCGTTATTATTGTCTCGCATAATATCTCACAAATTATTGATGCCGATGACCTAATCGTTATTGATGATGGCCGTGTTGTTGAGACTGGTACCCATGAAGAGCTGTATGCGAAGCACGGCGCTTATTATGATATCTTTAACGCCATGTCAGACAGCTTAAACTTAGATAAAATTAGCCAGACATTAAATGGCTAATCATCGATAAGACCCGTACTATGAGTGTTAGTTTTTCTATAAAAAAGTTCGATGAGCTAAGCACCATTGATGTGTATTATATCTTGCAGGCACGTTCTCAGGTCTTTGTGGTCGAACAGCACTGCGTCTTTCAAGATATTGATGACTTGGACTTAGATTCACTGCATTTGGTAGCGCATAAAAACAAAATGTTAATTGGCTACTGCCGGATTATACCGCCTGGTGTTGCTGAATCAGCTACTATTAGCGCACCGCATCCCAATACCCGTATTGGGCGTGTGCTAGTATTGCCGGAGCATCGTGGTAGTGGGTTGGCACGCCAGATAATGACGCGTGCAATTAAGCATTGCCGTAGCAAATATGGCAAGGGACCCATTGATATCGCTGCTCAAACCTACTTGATTGATTTTTATCAATCGCTTGGATTTAAAGCGGTAAACGAGCCTTATTATGAAGATGGTCTCGAGCATATTGATATGGTATTGCAAGAGCCGAAACGTAAGGTTACCTTACCTGCGGTGAGTAATATTAGTGCTAAAAGCGTGCTGATTAACCTACTGCTATTAATCGTTGCGGTTGGAATTATAGGTATGCTTTATTTGCTGATATAGACTTATTTCTAGCGCTTTATAAATAAGCGGCGGATTAATAATTAATAGGTGAAATTAAGGCCTCTAAAACCTATCACTCCCACTGGATTGATAGGTTTTTTAATGTCAAAAACTAGTAGCAAGTCACATTGCTGTCACAACTTAGCGGTTTTTTGAGTACAATAGATACATTCATCCTTTGATTTATCATTTACTATCTGTACTCTTAATTAGACGCTGATACCAATCGTACAGTGTCATTAGACAAGTAGGACCATCATGCTATCAAAACAAGACCAATTGACGGAGCTGGTACGTAAGCTTGAGACTGGAAATCATGTGTTTGCGACAGATCCGCTGCTGATTACCGAAAAGATGCAAAGTGAAGAGGGCTCAAACCTACAGAAGCTGCATCGCCGAGCGGAACGTATTGATAGCAATAATGCATTGGCAAATATCCTTAGTAAAATTGATGGCCGTATCAAAGGCATTATTTTAGTAATGAGTATCTTGTGGTGTGTTTCAGGCTTTCTGGGGCTGTTTACCCTGCTGCAAGCCAATGTAGTGAACTTCTTTTATGTATTGGTCTGTCTACTCGGATTTCACACCTTAATGCTGCTTGGCTGGCTTGTTTTTACCTTGATTAATCGTGGGAGCCAGTCACCAAGTATTATTACCAGCTTTATTAGTCCTAAGGTATTAATCCGTGGTAAAGATGATGTGACTCAAGCAGCGGTTGAGCTTTATGATCAGCAGCTGCATCATACTGGTATGCGTTGGTATCTAAGTAAGTTTAGCCATCAGCTGTGGCTTGCGACCTTAACGGGAATGCTGTTTGCGATTATCTTTTTGCTGATTGTGCGTCAATATAGCTTTAGTTGGGAGTCGACTTTACTGTCTAATGAGGCATTAATGGGCTTAACTCATGCGCTTGGTTGGCTGCCGAGTATGGTTGGCTTTAATGTACCCGATGCGGATGCCATTACTCAGAGCCGATTGGCGACAGAAGCTATGCCTCTATCTATTGCCAGACAATGGGCCAGTTTACTTATCGGTAGCCTACTTATGTACGGCATCGTGCCACGGGCGATTGCATGGGCATTTTGTGCGCTGATGTTTAATCGTCAAAAAATGAAACTCGATATCAATCAGCCTTATTACCAAAAAATACTAAACTTTTGGCAACGCAAAGTGATTGATGAGGATGATTTTGTAGAGAAAGTGCAGCCCATCGCTCCTGTCGCAAAAGTTGCTCATGGCCGCAAATTGGTCGCACTATTAGAATATCCACATTCGGACAATACTTGGTATCATCATGCCGGTAACGAGTTTTCTGATAATAATATTGAGAATTTTGGTATTGTCGATGACCGCGATGATATGGACAAACTGCTTAACTATTTGCAATCGCATGACTTACAGGTATTGCTCGGCATTCACGCGACTGCCCTACCTGACCGCGGAACAATGCGTAAATTAGATAAGATTGCCACGCAGGCCAAACACGGTCTTATCGTACAACTGCTAGACAGCACCGATGACTCAACAGACGATAGCGTACGCAGACAGCAGTGGCAAACGGCTTTGGCTGAGCGTAATATCGGTCTGGTAACATAATTTAAAATAGAGAATAAACATGGATAGTATCGCTGGGCAATTGGATGCCCTAAAAGAGCAGATTAATCATAGTATTATTAATATCAGCCCTGAGGGCATGCAGCCTTTATTAATGCGTATCTTGCCTGAGCACTGGCAAGAATGGCTGCTACCTTTGTTAGGCGGCCCATTTCTACTGATGTTTATTGCAGAATGGATATATCAAAAACGTCATAACCATGCCCAAAGCTTTAGTGTGCGCCGTGCAGTTACTAATTTTAACTTAGGCGGCTCGTATATTGTCTTTGAGATGGTGATTCAGGCGCTAGTGGTACTGCCAATTTGTCTGTGGTTATACCAATTTAGACTGTTTACGATTGAGGTTAATTGGTTCACTGCCCTGCCTATATTTGTGGCAGTAGAGTTTTGCTATTACTGCTTCCACCGTGCTTCGCACCGCACCAACTGGTTTTGGTCGGCGCATATCGTGCACCATACCGATGATAGGATGAATTTATCGACGGCCATGCGTCAGAGTCTACTGTACTCTGTCACTGGCTGGTGGCTGTTTTTCACGCCTTTAATGCTGCTTGGCGTGCATCCGGTCTGGGTGTTCTTCTTTTATGCACTAGATTTGGTTTATCAGTTCTTTATCCATACCGAAACCGTGGGTAAACTGCCAAAATGGGTGGAATATATTTTTGATACGCCCTCGAATCACCGTGCTCACCATGGCATGAATGCTGATTATATTGATAAAAATTATGGTGGCGTACTCATCATATTTGACCACTGGTTCGGCACTTACGTCGAAGAAGATACCGTAAATAACCCTGTACGTTATGGTGCTCATGGTGAAGTCAGTAATGATAGTATGTTTAGTCTGATATTTTCGTTTTTTGCGCGTATGTGGGTTAAGTTCTTTACTGTCAAGGGACTGAAAAATAAGGTTAAAGCCTTTATCAGCCCACCAAGCACCTTATAATTTAAAATAGACTCACTTTCATCAATCCCTTATATTTATTCATATATTTGAGCTTTTTATGACTACCCAAAATAATCAAAATCCACAATCATCATCAGGCGGATTATTCAGCGATAAGGCATTTAACTCTGATGCGAATACGCCGCCTTCTCAGCACAGTCAGTCAAACAATCAGCCCGTACAAACCCGTACAGACTCACAGACCGCTGAGATAAACCATACTGACCCTGAAACGTTGGCAGAAAACACGTCTGGCAAAAGCATGAGTGATTATATTCATAATATTCCGCAAAAGACGCTGGCAGGTGGCGAGCCATTAAAACTAGCCGTCGTCGGTCATACCAATACTGGTAAGACCTCTATTTTGCGTACTTTACTGCGTGATATGTATTTTGGTGAAGTCAAAAATGAGGCGGCCACTACCCGCCATGTCGAGCGCGCGCTGATTAGCGATAGTCAAACGGGTGAATCTTTGGTGGCACTATTTGATACTCCAGGTCTAGAAGACGCTTCGGGGTTAATGGATTGGCTTGAGGATAATACGGCTAGTCGCCGTGATGGTATTGAGCGTTTGCAGCAGTTCTTAGCCAGTGATATTGCAAAAAGTGATGCACAAGACGGTAGTACGACTAGCCATTTAGACGATTATTCCCAAGAAGCCAAGGTGATTCGTCAATTACTGGCCAGTGATATGGCGATTTACGTGATTGATGCGCGTGAGCCTGTGTTGGGTAAATATAAAGACGAGCTGGCAATATTATCTTGGTCGGCCATTCCCGTGATGCCTGTGTTTAATTTTACTGATAGTCAAGATGCCAATATCAGCGACTGGCAGACCATGCTGGCACGTCGTAACCTGCATATTTCAACGCGCTTTGATTCGGTGGCCTTTGAATTCGAAGATGAGATGACGCTTTGGCAGAATCTTGCGACCATGCTGACACATCCTGAGATTTTAAATCAGCTGATTGAGCGTCGCCGTGAAGATTGGGCGCAGCTGTATGAACAGGCAAGCATTATCATTGCTCACTTTTTGTTAGAAGTCGGCGCTTATGTGCGTGAGATTGATGAAGATGATGACCCATTGCCGGTCTTGACTGAGATGCAAGAAGCAGTGCGTCAGTCTGAGCGCGCGATGCAGAGTAAATTGCTAAATCTATATAAGTTTTATGACAATACAGCGGTGGTTACCCCGCTTGAGCTTAATGAATATCAACAAGATCCATTCGACCCTGAATTATTAAAAAGCTACGGCTTGCGTACCACATCAGGAGCTGCTGCTGGCGCGTTATTAGGCTTAGGTATTGATGCCGCTGCGCTAGGTACAACATTAGGACTGGGCGCGGCTATTGGCGGTATCGCAGGCGGCATACTATCAAATACCAGTAGCATCGCTGATAAGTTAAGCGGCGTAAAGCGATTGTATATTGATCCAGCAACCCTAACCTTATTGGCAACGCGCTCGCTAGATTTATTGGCTTCACTGCGTCACCGTGGTCATGCAGCCACAGAAGATACGCCCATTACGGAGCTGCAAGAAACTACAACGCCGCCTTGGGACCCGAATAAATTACCTAGCGAGCTCAAAAAAGCACGTGGTAAACCGCAGTGGAGCGGTCTATCTAGTGGCAAAAGCGATGTCGCGGCAGAACTCAGAGCAGATGCTGCATGGTCACTATCCGATAAATTAAAACGCTCTAGACGGGAAGATAAACAGTAGCGCTCTTATGCTAACTAAGTCTTTCAAGCGCATCGACACCGCGAATATCAGACGGCTGCAAATATACCTCATATAATGGATACGCTTCAAAGAACTGCTTGATATCTGCAAGCAGTCTTTGCTGGCGGGCTGCTCTATTTTTCCAGAAATCGTCACTTTGCTGCGGGGAAATTAGCTGATTAACCACCAATGCCGCCGGTGCCAAATGCGCCTCAGTTAATTGCTTGGCGGCACGGCGCGTCTCCTCTATCGGTAAATTATCTGCGGTTAATACCAATATCACAGCCGTTTTTGAACGTTCCTGCAATAACGCACCTGCTTTTTGAAATAGTGCCTTGCGCTTATTGAGCTCATTGACAGCTTGTTGCCATTTGTCGACCGGCTTTGCATCAGCAAAGGGATTGGTTAATGTAGATTTTGGCTTGTGTGGGAATAAATTATCGGCTGCACCTTTTAACTTGGCTTGACGACGCTGCTGAGTCAGTAAACCATCCGTCCATGCTTCCATCATCTCAGGTAGCATCAGTAGCCGTAAGGTATGTCCTGTCGGTGCCGTATCAAAAATTATATGCTCATATACACCACTCTCTAAGGTATCCACCAAATAACGACAAATGGCCTCTAGCATGGCCGCTTCTTGCGCGCCTGGCGCACTTTTTGACAGCTGTAGATGCTGCTTAATCTTCGGCATCATGTCAGGATTGGCATAGCTGCTGATCGTACGCTCTACCCGAGCAAAGTGCTCATCGATAATAATATCTGGGTCCAACTCTAACGCATCAAGATTCGGTGTCAGTGCGGTAATGGAATGACTCAAAGATTGGTTAAACACGTCACCTAGACTGTGTGCTGGATCGGTTGAGATAACCAAGGTTTTTTCACCGCGCGCGGAAAACTGAGAGGCTAGCGCAGCCGCAGTTGTGGTTTTGCCAACGCCGCCTTTACCGCCAACAAATATAATAGGTGTTTGCTTTAATTGATTAACCAAGTGGGACAATGTTTGCATAGGATATGACTTATGTTTATTGTGTATAAGAAAGGGTTTTGATAGATAAGGGTTAAGTGTTAAATGTCTTCTTCATTAATGGCTAGCAACAGCCGCCATGCTGTAGTGGACAGCGCGGCATTCCCATACGAATATGCCAGTCGTGGAATTTCTCTAAAAATATAGGTTGCAGCTCTAAAGTATAAAAGCTGGCAGGATTATCGATACCAAGACTCTCTGAGAATAGCAGTAACATAAATAAATCTTCTTCATCACGAGCCGCACGTGCTAGAGTCTGACGGTAAGGCGCATGATAAAACTCATTTAACCCCTCAACAAATCGCTTCCATATAGAATTTGCTTCGCTCATCTCTTACCCCTCTAACGTCTATCATCATTAAATAATCCTCAATACAGCATCCAATAAGCTGATGCATATTCTTTAAATTTACCAGCTATCAATTTCAAAGATAAACCTAAAATGACATAGAAGTTTAATATTATTTTTACAAATTAAATTGAATTTATCTTAAGACTGTCATAATCCATAGCTATTATAAGGATATAGATAATATTTCATTAAGAAAATAGTAAACCCAATAATCTTATTACTATGAAAATATGATCAAGTAATGCTAGACAAATAAAAACAAGTCTAACTCACAATTAGAGCAAGTATTGTATTACAGAGCAAGTATTGTATTACATAGTTAAGAGGGATGGCGTCATTGAATGTGCCTCTCTTATATTAATACTTTTTACATAAGTAGAACGATACAAATAACTGTCACTTAATATTAAAAAGAAGGTTTCGATGTCTAAAACTCCGTCCCAAGCTACGCAAGCAGTGACACCAAATATCAAAGACAAGAAAGTCGCCATAGTCACAGGTGCTTTAGGTGGTATCGGCACTGCTATTTGTCATAAATTAATCGAAAATGACTATTTTATTATCGCAACCTTAAGTGCGGAAAATCCGCAGCGTATAGATAAATGGTGTAAGGATAACAACTTCGACCCCAATAATTTTGAATTTCTAGCAGTAGATTTAAGCAATCATGAATTAACGAATCAAGCCATACAGCATACCATTGATAAATATGAAAACATTTATGCTTTGATAAATAGCGCAGGTATCACCCGTGATAGTAGCTTTAAGAAAATGACTTTTGAGCAATGGAAACAGGTTATTGATACTAATTTAATGTCGTTATATACCGTTATTCACCCTGTATTTTTAAAAATGCTCAAACAAAAGTCAGGCCGAATAGTCAATATCAGCTCTATAAATGGACTTCGTGGTCAATATGGTCAGACCAACTATTCCGCTGCTAAAGCTGGAATTATAGGCTTTACTAAAGCGCTGGCTTACGAAGGTGCTAGCTCATTTATTACCGCCAATGTCGTCGCTCCAGGTTATACTCTTACGCCAATGGTAGAAGCTGTGCCTGAACATATTATGGATAAAATTAAATCTACAATTCCAATGAATCGTTTGGCTTGTGCAAGCGAAATCGCCGCAGCTTGTATGTATCTTATTAGTGATGACGCCATATTTGTCACCGGAGAAACCATATCGGTCAATGGCGGTCAGTATATGTCTTAATTTTGATTTTTTACTTTACTAAAGTTGTCTCGTTATATACCGCTATAAATAGCCTTGTGTTCACTAAACTGCTAATAACTGGAGAAATAAAATGTCATTTTCAAATCAACAAGATTTTATCAATCAACTGAACGATAATGCTCAAAAAATGTTTGAGCCTTTATCAAAGTTAAATAAAGCCTTTTTAAAAAATGCTGAACAGATGACTGAGTTTTCATTAAATACAATGCGTTCTTACTCTGAAATTGGTCTAGAAAGTTTGCGTCAAGTTGCAGAAATTGACTCTCCTGAGTCAGCTAAGGATTTTAGTAGCAAGCAAGCAGAAATGCTAAATGGTATTAGTCAACAAATGCTTTCTGACGCTCAGCGTCTTACTGAACTTGGTAAAAATATGCAAGAAGAGGTTGTTCAGGTTATGACTGAAGTATATGGTGATACGAATGAGCAAATGCAGGAAAATATGCAGAAAACAGCTGACCAAGCTGCAAAAACAGCTCAAGAATTTACCGAAAATATGAGCAAAATGGCTGAACAAGCGACTGAACAAGCGACTGACGCCGTAAAAACTGCTACCAAAGCGGCTACAAAACCTACTACTAGTTCTGCCAGTACTGAAAGTGTAAAAACAACGGGTTCTACAGCCAAGACAGATGTCAAACCCAAATTATAATTAAGTAATAGTCTTCTTGTTCTTCTAGTAACTATCTATTATTTACTCCCTGTTCTTAAAGACATAAATATAAGAAATAAGCGTTAAAAATAGGTGCAAACATGTAGTAAGTTACTTTTGCTATGAGACTTAACTTTTACTAATACGCAATTTTCAGCAGGGTGGGATAGCATTAGTTAGTATCCCACCTTGTTTTTAATAAGATTTTCAATAATTGTTTTAAATATCCTCTATTTTATACTTTTTTCTATTTTCTACTATCCCCGTCCCCGCTATTTCGCTTGAACTTCTTGCAAAATCAATTTAGACATGGGTATTAACATGTATAGCAATCAAACTGATAGTCAAAAAGATAATGCTACTGATGATCAAATAAATCAACCATCTCACTACTCAAATAATCAAATTACAATGAATAATCCATTTTATTTCAATGAATTCAGTCAATATTATTTAAATCAGTTGAACTATTTTAATGAGTTAGGACAATCGCTTCTCATTGATACCAAAGAACCAATTAACCCTATCGAAACGAATATGAAAATTTGGCAGGAGTCTATTGATTACTTCAGCCATTTTATGATGCCTATTCATTCAACACCTCATTCAGCACACTTAAATGATAAACAACAAGATAGTGATGAAAATGAGAGTAAAGAGCTTGATAACAAAAAATCTAATACTAATACCCTCTCTATTAATAAAACAACTAACAAACAAAAACAAGATGCCAGCCAATTTATAGAAGAAGTTATAGAAAACCTGAATGAATTAAGCAAAAGATTTTTAAATGAAACCCTAAAACGTATGACTAATAAAAGTGCTACTAGCCAATCCATTTTTTTTGATGTCTTGGATGAATGGCAACATTTTGCTTCCGCTGTTATAGATAAAAGTCCTATTAGCTTACTTGAGCAGCAAACCTGCCTATGGCAGAAACAAATTAAGTTGTATCAAAATACATTGATGACTATATCAGGAAATAAAACTGAGCCACTTATTACCCCTGAAAAAGGAGATAAACGTTTTAATGATGAGGATTGGACAAGTAATCCATTATTTGACTATTTAAAACAAAGTTATCTATTAACCGTAAGCAGTATGATGAATACCATTGATAGCGCTGAAGGCATCGATGAAAAAACAAGACAACGTCTGTCCTTTTTTACTCGGCAATGGCTAAATGCAATTGCGCCCAGTAATTTCTTATGGAGCAATCCTGAGGTATTGCGACTCACTAAAGAGACAGGTGGCAGAAACCTTATACAAGGATTAAAACAGCTCGCAGAAGATATGGAAAAAAGTGCTCATGTTCTGAATATTAGTATGACTGATGATAGTGCTTTTAAGCTTGGTGAGAATATCGCAACCACGGCGGGCAAGGTCGTATTTCGTAATCGTATGTTTGAATTAATTCAATATAATCCTACAACTACCAAAGTACATAAGCGCCCCTTATTGATCGTACCGCCGTGGATAAACAAATTTTATATTATTGATCTTAAAGAAAAAAACTCGTACATCCGCTGGGCTTTAGCTGAGGGACATAGTGTCTTTGTCATATCTTGGGTTAATCCTACTAGAGCCTATAAAGACGTGGATATGGAAACCTATATGCATGAAGGATTACTGACTGCACTAGATGTGATTAGTGAAATAACAGGTGAGCCTGATGCGAATGTTATTGGTTATTGCATCGGGGGTATGCTGCTTGCGTTGACCTTATCTTGGCTAACGGAGAACCATCAAGCTGAGCGCATTGCTAGTGCCACTTTTTGGACCACAATATTCGACTTTAATGACCCAGGAGATTTGGGTGTCTTTATTGATGAACGTATTGTTAGTGCGCTTGAGCAGGAAGGCAACCAAAAAGGGGTTTTTGATGGACGTATGATGGGCGTTGCTTTTAGTCTCTTACGAGAGAATAGCCTTTATTGGAACTACTATATCCAAAACTACCTTAAAGGTGAGCGCCCTACTCCGTTCGATTTATTATATTGGAATTCTGATTGTACAAACGTCACCGCTGCTCTACATAGCTTTATTTTGCGTGATATGTATCTCGGCAATAAGCTGATCCAGAAAGGTCAACTGAAGTTCTCTAACATAAAGATTGATTTATCAAAAGTCACCACCCCAACTTATGTCGTCGCCACCTTGCAAGACCATATTGTTAAATGGAAGGGCAGTTACCAGTCCACTCAAGTTCTAGGCGGCGATGTCACCTTTGTACTGGGAGAGTCTGGGCATGTAGCAGGTATCATCAATCCGCCTACAGGTAAATACGGCTTTTATACTCACGATGAAAATGTTACCGATCCTGATGAGTGGTTTGATAAAGCAGAAAAACAAGAGCGTAGCTGGTGGCTACATTGGGGAGAATGGATTCAAAAATATACGAATGGTGAGGTCGATAAAAGACAACCTGGTATAGATTACACAGGTAATAAATGGCAAGTACTGTGTGATGCACCAGGAGAATATGTACTTATTAGGGCAGACGAGGCTTTGAGACCAACTAGTGTTTAGATAAGTCTTGTGTAAGTATTTAAATCGTTTTTTTTGAAGATCATTTATTTTATCAATCATTTACTTACATTTACTTAACAACATCAACTTAAAAGCATTTACCTAAAACCACTGGAGCACATCATGACACATACAATTGCTAAAAATATTGAAAATCCAGATAAAGCAGAAGTGTGGTTAAATCGCAATAATCCCCATCGTACAGAAACGGGTTCGCTACCTAATCTACAAGATATGGTAAAAAACCAATTTTATAAGGCTGACAGTGTCCTTAAAGAATACACTCGTGAAAATCGCTATAGAACAGAAAGCACTGAGTTGTTACTTAAGGCTGCCTCAAGTCATCAAGAACAATGCTACGAGCAAATTCAACAAAATGTCCAAACATTGAATAAAGATGCTAAAAATGTTAAGGACAGCTTAGCAAAGATAAATACACCCTATACTCTCTGGCAAGAGTGGCTAAGCTATAGTACAGATAGTACCAAGCGTCTTCTACAGACAGCCGACGTCCTCAAAGATCGTGGTGATATATTCATAGAGCACGAGCGCGCTGGCTGCCCTCCGGTCTTGGACTATGACTATGAAGTGGTTATGGATGCTAGCACTCTTGAACGTCCTAGTAATTATGTGCTGCTTAGAATCAAACCTCCTGAAGGTATTGTAACTGACGAAAACAATCGCCCCTACATTATCATTGACCCAAGAGCTGGACATGGTGCTGGTATTGGCGGCTTCAAGCCTGAAAGCCAAGTGGGTGTCGCTCTTAAAAATGGACGCCCTGTATACTTTGTTGCCTTTAAGCGTCTTCCAGAGCCCACACAAACCATTGCCGACGTTACTTATGCAGAAGCTATGTTCGTTCGTGAGGTTGAGAAAAGGCATCCAAATGCAGCAGCTCCTGTTGTTGTAGGAAACTGTCAAGGCGGTTGGGCTGCACTTATTTTAGCCGCAACCAACCCAGATATTACAGGTCCTATTGTTATGAATGGTGCGCCTGTTGCTGCATGGAGTGGTGAAATTGGGGTTAACCCAATGCGCTATAAAGCAGGCGTTAATGGGGGCACTTGGTTGGCGATGATGAGTGCCGATATGACCAATGGTGTTTTCGACGGTGCATGGCTCGTTAATAATTTTGAACAAATGCATCCTTTTAGAAATTATGTGGGTAAATACTACGACCTCTACCAAAACCCATTGGCTAACCGTCAGCGGTTTCTAGATTTTGAGCGTTGGTGGGGCGGCTTCTTCTTGATGAATGAAGCAGAAATACGCTGGATTGTAGAGAATATTTTTATCGGTAATCGTATTGCTCGTAATACAGGTCAGTTAGAGAAAGGGGTTAATATTGACTTACGGAATGTAAAAGCTCCGATTATCGTATTCGCCTCGCATGGTGATGACATAACCCCTCCCCCTCAAGCATTAGCATGGATTTTAGATGCTTATACGGATGAAAAAGAAGTTGAAGTCTGTGGTCAACGTATTATCTACATGATTCACGATCAAGTTGGCCATTTGGGCATATTTGTCAGCTCAAAAATTGCCAAACGTGAACACAAGGGTATTGCCTCAATTATGGATATGATTGAAGTGCTACCACCTGGTCTATACGAAATGAAAATTGAGAATATTGAAGGGGAAGGTCATGATAAAACCTTTTCCGTTGACTTAGTACGTCGCACCTTTGATGACTTAAATAAAGCAATAGGTGAATGTCGCACTGATGAAAAAATATTTAGAGCAGTTCATCGCTCATCAAAAGCTCAAACCCGACTTTACGAGCAAAGCTTACGCCCTCTCATCCAAGCTATGAGTAATGAAACGTCTGCTCAAATTCTAAGATCTATGCATCCATTAAGAATACAAAGAAGTCTTTGGAGTAGCAAGAACCCTTTAGCAATGGCTGCCAGTAATTTAAGTGAAATGGTTACTAAATCTGTTACCGATACGAATACAAATATTGATAAAGTCGAAAAGCAAGATCCTTCAGTCAAGACTGAGCAAAATAAAGTAAAAGGCATTTCTGAACAAAACAGTGAAAATAGACAAAGCTCCTTTCAAGATTATGGTTATGTCAAACTTCCAGCAATTGAACCCATTGAACAAGACAACCTTTTCTTACAAATTGAAAGAACATTTATAGATAGTCTAAGTATCACATTAGACTTTTGGGGAGATTTGCATGGAATGATTACCGAGAATTTATTCTATGGTATTTGGTCCATGCCTTGGCTACGTGAGTATGGCAATAAAGAAGGGTCACGTCGTCTTTTAGACAAAGCTGCCCTACGTGACTTACCAAAAGTTGAGGAAGTACTTAGAAAAATAAAAGAAGGTGGCTACATCGAGGCCGTTATCCGTATGCTTATTTTGGCAAATATCGTTGCTGATAACAACATCGACCGTGACCAACTAATGCGCTTGACTGAAGTCATCACTAAACAGGAACCTTTCAAAAGCCTATCCCATTCCGATATCGCAGATATAATTCAAGATCAAACACTTATTGTTAGATTTGCGGAATTGGATTCTATTTCCACGTTAACAACTCTGCTTAAAGAGAAATCTAAGCGAATTGAAGCCTACAAATTAATACTTTTCGTGGTTGGCAACAAAAAAGAATATCTCAATCCTGAAACCGTGGCTATGCTAAACCGCATTAAAGGGGTATTAGAATTAGAAGATGCTGACGTAAAATAGATAACTTTGAGCTGACCTACCGAAACTATATTCTAAAATTATACGCTAAAACTAAACATCAATAAGCCCTAAAGTGATCTATGCACATTAGGGTTTTTTATCAGTTTAAATATTTTTTAATATCTAAATATAACTAATGGGAACTATATGCAAACTCAAACAAAACAAGCTCAAGCGTTAGTAGGAATTAAGGTTTTAGACTTGTCACGAGTATTGGCAGGCCCCTCGTGCACGCAAATACTGGCAGATTTAGGTGCAGAAGTTATTAAGGTTGAAAGACCAAAGACGGGGGATGAAACACGTCAATGGACACCGCCAAGCTTTATAGATAGTTATAGTGTGAATCATAATAATGACGATAATAATCTCGACGATGATAATAAATGTCATGATTCGATATCTGCCTACTATGCAACCGTCAATCGTAACAAAAAGTCTATAACGATTGATATGTCTAAACCAGAAGGTCAGAAATTAATTAAACAACTGGCATTAGATAGTGATGTACTGGTAGAAAATTTTAAAGTCGGCGGGCTGAAAAAGTACGGTTTGGATTACGACTCTATCAAAGAATTAAACCCAAAGCTAATTTACGCCTCATTGACTGGTTTTGGCCAAACTGGATCTGATGCTCATAAGCCGGGCTATGACTTTATTAGTCAAGGTTTGTCAGGAATTATGAGCCTTACTGGAGATCACGATGGTAAACCACACAAAGTCGGTGTGCCTGTTGTCGATTTATTTGCAGGTCTTGAGCTAACTATTGGGGTTCAAGCTGCTTTGCTGGCAAGACATCATACTGGCAAAGGTCAATTGGTTGATGTCTCTCTACTTGATAGTGCCATTTCAATGCTGGCAAATTACGGGATGAATTACTTAGCTTCTGGTATTACGCCTTCAAGGGTAGGAAATGCTCATCCTAGCATCTGCCCCTACCAAGTTTTTGAAAATGCGGATGGGAAACGCCTAATTCTTGCCTGTGGCAATGATAACCAGTTTGCAAAAACCTGTCAGGTATTAGAATTAAATATCCATAAAGACGAACGTTTCGCGACCAACCCGAAACGTGTGGAAAATTATGTTGAATTAACAGATATCTTAGCAAATAAATTTAAACTAAAAACTCGTGATGAGTGGCTCGATTTACTCCACAGCGCAGGCGTACCCTGTGGCCCTATTAATAACGTGGCAGAAGCTTTATCAATGCCGCAAGTCTTAGAACGCAATATGATAGTCAGCTTTAAAGACAGTCCTATACGAGTTTTAGGTAGTCCCATAAAATTATCTGATACCCCCGTACAATTCCACACGCCGCCCCCAAAACTTGGCGTTGACACTTTATCCGTCTTGCAAGACTTAGGGCTGAGCACAGAGGAAATAAAAACACTACAGTCAGATAATATTATTTGATAGCATCAAAAAAACGCTGGCATAAGCCAGCGTTTTAATCTTCAGTTTTATAAGCTCCAGTTCTATAAGGTTCAGTCTGTAAAATTTAATCGGTAAGTCTTAAATCGGTAAGTCTTAGTCTGGTAAGCACTAAGGTCTATGTTGGCGCCATTCACGACGTAATACAGAGAAGCTCTCAAAAGTTACCAATACAGTGGCAATCAAGATAATAATATCTAGAATGATAAGTAACCAGTTACCATCGGTATAGAAGCTCTTCAGTTGTAGAATCAGTGCAAAGATTGCCATGATTAACAAAAATGACAATGGCGCTAAGGTATACCAAACGGTTCTACCTTTACGTAACAAGATAACCGTGACAATCATTAGTGTCAATGCCGCCATTAATTGGTTGGTTGTACCAAATAGTGGCCAGATTAACATACCGCCTGACCCATCAATACCACCAGCACCAAAGGCAATTAATAGACAGCTACCCACGGCAAGTAATGTCGCTACCACACCTTTTCTAAGCACTGGCAAGTTGTAAACCTCACCAAACTCTTGGAAAATATAGCGCTGTAGACGCACCCCTGTATCCATTGTAGTGCCCGCGAATAAGGCGGCCATTACCGTTAAGATAGTTTGCGATAACACTACCTCAATACCCATACCAGCATTTAAGATCGCCGCGCCACCATCGATAAAGGCACCAACTGAACCATCACCGAACTTTTGATAGACGGCTTCCCAGTCCCTTAGGCTGGCGAAACCTGCGGTTGCTGCTAATATTGCGCCTAAGGCTAATAGACCTTCACCGACTGCACCGAAATAACCAACAAAGCGCACATCTTGCTCTTTATCAATCTGTTTTGAGGTGGTACCGGTTGCGACCAATCCGTGGAAACCAGATATCGCACCACAGGCTACAGTTACGAATAGTAGCGGTATAATCGATGGCGTATTAACTGGCAAGTTATGGTTAATTGCAGGCGCTACAACGTCTGGTGTTGCAATTAAAATCGCACCATATAGCAAAATCAAACCAACAAACAACTGCAAACCATTAATATAATCACGAGGCTGCAATAACATCCAAACGGGTAACAACGAGGCGATTGCTGCGTAGATGAATAAGAATAAAATCCATACCGCATTGTCAGGTAAACCCATGATGGTTTCTGGAATCACAATCGGGAACAGGGTGCCTAAATAGATAAGGCCATACAGCGCAATCACACCAAGTAAAGATACCAAAGGCAGATTCATCTTAAAGCGGTAAATACATTGCCCGATAATAAAGGCCACTACCAAAGCGCCCCATACTGGCAACACAGCGGTTGGGGTTTTAATCATCATATTAGCGATAACCACGCCGAATACCGCATTTACCATCAATAGCAGTAAGAAGATGACGACCATCATAAGTGCACGAACGCGGCCACCCATCACAGAGCCGGCAATTGAGCCAATAGACTGACCTTTGTTGCGCATACTGGCCCAAACCGCAGACATATCATGAATACCGGCCATAAAGATAGTACCAAATACTACCCATAATACAGCTGGCACCCAGCCCCAAATAACAGCGATTGCAGGGCCAATAATAGGTGCTGCGCCTGCTACTGAGGTAAAGTGATGCCCCCATAATACGTACTTATTGGTTGGTACATAATCAATCCCATCTTTCATCGTATGGGCAGGCGTGGGCGTAGAATCATCTAGCCTCAAAATATGTTTTGCAAAATATCTGGAGTAAAATAAATAGCCACATAGCATAGCTAATACCCCAAACAGTAAAATAATTGCACTGTTCATCTGTCGCTCCTTGGACATTCTAAATTTGTCATAACCTCATTGCAGCAACCCATCTTTCTTGACTTACAAGACAGATGTCGCATCTAAAAGCTAATAAAATTTAATGGGATTGCGGTAAAGTGAAAGATAAGCTCTAAACATCCTAATATTTATAACAGCATCCTTACTAAATGGTTAAAGCTTAATAACGCATTATAAAGAATAATAATAGGCTTAACCATTACCGTATTAGGGTGATACTCGAAAAATATAGTATCTTAGACCTGCTCTATTAATCGTATCTATACTATTTGCTGGCTAGTGCAATCATAGCTAAAGCATGGATATTGATTTAACAGTATTTATTTATTGCACAGAATAAAATTTTGTCTTTTAAACATCTTGAACAAACTGATAAGAATATATATGCTATTAAACCTTAAAGTCACTTAAAATTAAGTGGCTGTGCTATTTGAATGCTATTATCAATTCTCAATAAGAGCATTTAGTCACATTCAAACTTACTAATATATTGCCGTTAATTTTTTGCAACGGTGCTCGACTCACCCTACCTTATTTTTCAGTACTGTCATAAAAGGATTTAACATGACTAAATATTTCGGATTCAAACCAACGGACAAGCTTTCAAACATGATCGATCAGGCTGAACAAACCATTCAGTCAAACAGTGACGAACCTTACTATCCACTACGTAACGATATCTCACACCAGATTGGTCATGAAATTATCGATAGTTTGTTGGTTAATCTAATCAGCGTAATTCCTGATGAAGAACGCAAAGCAAAAATGAAAGGCATCGTCAACAAAATTGAGGGCGTAACCGACACTATGCTGAATATCTTACTTGGCAAAGACAGCAATAAAGAGGTCATGCCAAACTTTGATTATCTAAAAAATGAAACGGTTCATGAAGATAAGAATGGTGAGATGCGTATTGGCTTCGTTCTAGATGACGCGACTGCAAAAACAATTAATGATGGCTTTGATTCAGTAACTGAAGACTCAGTTGATAAAGAAAAATTGCAAGCAGCGTTAATGGCCATGAATCATGCAGTAATTGATCACTTTATTACTCGTTTTTCTGAGACCTTGCCACTGGGAATGTTCAAGCGTAAATCAATACCTGTCGCCAAAGCGGGAATTAATAAAGCACTTGAAATGGCTATCAATAAATTGTTCCCACAATTGCCACTTGATTCTTTAAACCGTCTGGTCGCCTTTTATAAGCCATTTATCTTTGAAAAGAAATAATATTTAGCCGTTATTGTTAACGAGATTGGCTCAAATTCGCGAATCCTGCTAAAATAACGCCTTTTACATCAAGATGTGACGCTATTATGAGCCAAATCAGCAACCAAGAAATCGAAAAAACACTGCGTAACTCAGAATGCTTAATCAGTAGTATTGAAGTCGCTGCTGCCTATGAGCGTTTGGCTGCCCAGTTAAACCTGCATTACGCCGGTCTTAATCCTATCGTGATGGTCGTGATGAATGGCGGATTAATTCCAGCCGGTCAACTTTTGACCCATCTAACCTTCTATCACCGTATGCATTATATTCATGCGACGCGCTACCGTGATAACCAAGGTACTAATGATTTGATGTGGGCATTTAAGCCAGATGTAGATATCGAAGGCGAGCATGTGTTGTTGATTGATGATATTTTTGATGAAGGCATCACTCTAAAGGCCATCGTTGAAGAGCTCAAGAAAGAAAACCCAGCGTCAGTTGACTGTTGTGTATTACTGAATAAAAATCATGATCGCAAAGTAAAAGGCTTTGAAGTTGACTTTGTTGGTTTAGATGTTGATGATAGATACGTCTATGGCTGTGGTATGGACTTCCATGGTTATCTGCGTCATCTGCCAGGCATCTATGCTATTAAAGAAGATAAAATCCCGAATTAAATAAACCTCTTAACCAAATAGATTTTATTTAATTTAAAAGCACCTAATCACTAGGTGCTTTTTTATATCTAAACTTTGGCGATTACGAAGAATACGAAGAATACGAAGAACTTACTTTGTGCTGATCAAATTGTAGTGCTAGACCAGTATAACGTTGCGTCGGCGTCTGGACAGCCTTTTGTAAGGCATGCTTGGTGCTGTAAATACTCACCTTTTGCTTTGCACGGGTTACCGCGGTATAAATCAGTTCTTTGCTAAGCAGTCGACTGTTGCTGTTATCAAAGGTAATTGCAACATGATCAAACTCGGATCCCTGCGACTTGTGAATGGTCATCGCATAAGCAGTGGCTATCAGCTCATCATTTAACAAATTGACGGCAATGCCTTGGGTTTTATTCTCAAAGAATACTTCGAGACGACTGCCCTCACCTTTCTGCTGAGTCTGCAAGCAGATACCTATATCTCCGTTGAACAGACCCAGTTCGTAATTGTTCTGTAGAACCATAACCGGTCTACCATGAAACCAAGGGCTTTTACCCAAAGGTAGCTTCAATTCCGTCATATGCCACCGAGTCAGGTAATCATTGATATTGTGATCACCCCACTCTCCGTTGTGCCCTGCTGTTAATATACGAAATTTATTAAACTCGTTCATAAGCTCTGAAATTGTATTGCTTACTTTTGTTGGCACAGATTTCGCTATTGGATTTATTAGTTGCAAATGAATTTTTTTTAAATATGAGGTGTAATTTTGGGTTAATTTTGATAATATCTCTTTATTGCTTAGGCTATTTTCTAATTGAGTATTAGAAGATACTTTTTTGTTTGCCTCTGTTCCAGAGTCTATAGAATTACCGCTTTGAATATTCACGCTTTGAAACTTTAATGCTTCATCGTTGTTTAATAATTGCCACACTTGATGCATATCTGCAACACTTTTATTAATTTCAGTAGCCAATTTACCAATACCAGAATCCGCATGGAAACGACGGCTCTCGGTCAGTTGGGCATGAACCGGTTGTAGCGCATCGATACGGCACAAATCAGAGAGCACCGCCCCAGCATCTACTGCAGCTAGTTGATTGGAATCACCTAATAAAATCAGGCGAGCGCCTGGCTTAATAGCACTAACCAGATAGTTAGCAAGCTCCACCCCAAGCATTGACGCTTCATCGACAATAACGATATCTTCACCCAAAGGGTTACTAGCATGGTAACGCGGTCTACCCTCTCTACCAATACCGAGCAAACGATGAATGGTCTTCGCTTCTTGTAGCTGTACTTCCACTTGCGCACTATCTAAAGCTTCTTGTAGTGACTCTTGCATACGCTGCGCGGCCTTCCCTGTGGGTGCCGATAAGGCAAGTCCAGCGCTGTCTGTGCTAAACCGAATGGCTGCGCCCTCCCCTAACGCTTGCTTTGCATTACTGTCTGCTTGGGCCTGCTGTAAAGCAATAACCAATTGCGCCACAGTATAAGTCTTACCGGTACCTGGCCCCCCAGTGATGATACTAAAAGCATTTTCATTGGCGACTTTAACTGCCTGCACCTGCTGAACATTAAGATTATCAGGAATATTAATATCTAATGGCTTAATAGACTGATTTAGGATGTTTTTTATGGTTTTAGCAAGGTTGAACTCCGCCTGCCAAGTTCGGTGTAACCAAAAAGTGATTTTGGTTTTTTGATTTATTTGACTGGTTTGATAGATGATGGGTGTTTGTTTTGAAATTATATTATTTTTGCTTAGGCTATTTTCTTTTTCTGTTTGTTGTATTAATAGTTGGGTAAAAAGCGGATGCTTATCGATATGCTGGATAAATTTGCTTAGGCTATTTTCTGTATTTGCTTCCCCTGAAACCTTCACTTTATTATTATAAAGCTGCATTAACTCATATAACTGCTGGACCAGTTTAAAACGTTCAACCAACTGTGCTTTACTGCTATTAGACAGATTTAACTGCAACCACAGCTGTGTGCCACGAGTGATTAAAATATTCAGTAAATTGAAGATAGGGTCACCGTTATCGAACTGTAACAGCTCACTCTCATTGTCACCTTGATTTTGTGTCACAGCTGCCAAAGCTGTGGCGCTATCAATCAAATCAAACAAAGGTGCGGCCAAGCTCTGTAATACATCGTGCTGCCAACCGTAAAGCGTCGCAACCTTACCCTCTACCCTACCTTGTAAGGCTAATTCACACTCTTCTTGGCGTAGCGTTAAAACGGTATGCCCTTCTTCCAATTGTTTAGCGAGCACCATAAATAAGGCTTTAAACAGATAACTGTCAGTCTCTACCAATTGTGCTGAGGTAGTCGTATCGCTTGGCTGAACATAAGCGGAATAAGTCTGAGCTCGGCGCTGTAAAATGTAGTCACTAATTGTGCCCGCCCAGCTCTCTTCAACACGAGTGTTAGCAGTATTATTATTGGTTTTCATTAAGTTATCAGACCTATAAATGGAGTTAAAATTTAAATCGTAATGGCTAAGAGCAATAGCTGTCCTTACTACTGAGGCTTACCGAACAGCTCGTCCAATGCTTTGACGAACTCAATGGGAATATCCCAAGTAACCAGTCCATAGCGAGTATTACTGCCAGCACTTTGAGTCTCTGCTGAAGGATTATAAGCCCCTCGTAAAAACACATACTCAACAGGACCTAGATACTTGGCCTCATTGCCTTTATAGTCAGCAATGCGCATGGATAAAAAGCGGTGCAGCGCCACTTGGTAAATCGCCGCTTGCAACCAGTAGCCGGCTTTGCTCATGGCCAACTTTAAGGTAGCTTCATCGTAATTGCTTAGGCTATCTCCTAAAAAGTTACTCTTATAATCCACCACATAAAACTTGCCAGCATGCTCATAAACCAAGTCAATTTCACCGCGCAGATAACGATACAATTGACTGCTGCTTTGGGCGGTTAGACGAATGTGTTTATCAACTTGATCAGGCAAATACTTTTCAAATAAGCTGTTAATTTGCTGCGCTTTAAAGGTTTCAGATAATCCCATATTAAAGCCCATCTCTGCAAAACGCTGCTTAGGTGAGATATTTACCAGCTTCTGTCCTGATGCAAGTAAGGGGGTATGCAGCACCTCATCAATCCATGTTATTAACGCTTGGTGCTGAAGCCCTTGCTCATCAATGTTGTAATTTTTAGTATTAGCGCCTTGTCTACTACCCTCTAAAATTCGCTTTTGATGGGCCACACTGGCATATACCAGAGGCAGCTGGTAGCCACTGACGGCTCTGTCTATCACCGCAGGCCATTGATCAGGATCAGTAAAATGTATCTTCTCAAATATCTCATGCAAAAACGTACCGGCATTAGCGCCTTTCACAAAGCTAAAACGAATGTCATCTACCGCTTTAATGGGTATATTATGATCGTCTGCCTGAGCACTTATAGCGGTATCGGACTCACTAATATCAATATAGGTAGCATCATCGATACGCTCATCAACCACAGCCATTGCCTGTGTTGACTCATCTAATTGACGTGCTAAAGCCGTAAAGCTGGTCTTGGCCCAACCATAGAAATAATTGACCCGCATCACATCGGAGAAGTCGTCGTATTTAATAGGCTCTATATCAGCCTCACCTTTGATAGCCCGCACGCTGTCTTGTGGGTTCTGAGTTTTAGTTTTAGCATAGTTGTCTTCATAAAACTCATGCACTTTTTGCCCACGCACCATACCAATTGTGTTTTTAAGCCTATCAGGTAGCTCAAACTTTGGCTCGGTTGAGTCAAACCAATAAAATACTGGCTTTAAATCAAACCCTTTCTTATCCTTGGGGTCTTGTAGCACGACATAAAGCAGCTCACTGGCACGGGTAAAAGCCACATAACCAAGACGACGAAACTCCTCGAAATCCTCCTGAGTCTCAATATCGGTGTAATAGCCTAGCGTGGTGGCAGAGTCCTTCACCGGTGAAAAACGGCGCGGATTACCAGATTGGCGTGCCAAAGCATTGGCGGATTGCTGGGCGTTATAGAGATACAACCCGTAGTCTTCTTTATTACCTGACTTGCGACTGGCACTTCCCATACCTAGCACATAGACGATGGGAAACTCCAAACCTTTTGATTTATGAATGGTCATCAGCTGCACACCAGACTCTGTAGGCAGTGGATACTGTTTGGCCCAGTCACTGTTGGGCGCAGCATCTATGTTTTGTCTAAACCATGCCAGCAGCTCATGTTCACCCATACCAATACCATATTGCGCCAAGATATCCATCACATGGCGCAAATCCATGATATATCGATCGCCTTCAGGGTGGGCAGCTAAAGCCTGCCAAACGCCTTGGGGCTGTACTGGGCTTTTATCTAGTAAATAATGCATGGCTGATAAGATGCCAAAATTCTGCCAGCGCTGAGCCCCTTCTTTAAGATAGCTGATAAAGTCTTGATAGCTTTTTTTGCTAGTATCAGCAAAGCTATCGTTACTGCTGACAATCCCTTTAACAGGCATCTCATCGCTTTGTGTAATGCCTGACTCATGATCAGTCATCATGGCTTTGACTTCTTTAATGCTCAGGCCATACAGATGGCTGGTCAGCACCCGATTGATCATGTCATGACGGTATGGATAGAGCATGGCGCTAAGCAAAGCTGCTACGTCTTCGGCCATGATAGTCTCAAAAATACTGACATCACTGGTAGTCAAAGTAGGCACATTTAATTTAACCAGTTCATTTTCTACCTGTTTTAAATCTTTTTTAGCACGTGCCAGCACCCCGATGTCGCTAGGCTGAATAGGCTTTCCTTTTAGGGTCTGACCACTGTTTAATAAAGCGGCAATATGACGGGCCGTGACTTCATGTTCATCGTATTCAAGATCATTATCATAAGGCAGATGCAGTAAGCTCACAGGTTTTGTAGAGAGCACGTCGGTGACTATATCAGGCTTAACTACTGATGGATCGTCTTGTGCAGAGGCGTGATTGCTTTTTAATTCATTAAACCAAGACAGTTGCTTCTCTAACTTGTCGGCAGTAATGTGTTGATAGTAAATTTGACTACCTAATTCAGCAAATTTATTGTCACCCGTTGCCGGTGTCGGCCTGCCAAACCAGCAGTTTAATGCCTCAATAACCCCTTCATTGGAACGGCGATTAGTATCTAACGTCCACAGGCTACTTTTATCAAATTGAGACTTCATGTAGTTGTAGTTGGCCACATCGCCTCCACGGAATCCATAAATCGCCTGTTTCGGATCCCCAACTAATAATAAAAACTCTTGATTAGACTTATTACTAGTTGACTGCTTAACTTCATTGCCTCCTTGCTGACGCTTATTTTTTGGTAAATAAATTCTTTCAATCATAATGGCTTGCTCGCCATTTATATCTTGTGATTCATCAATAAGTGCAACCGGATAGTGGTGACGAATATAACGTGCCAGCTTCTCTCCCTGACGACCAGTTAATGCCTGGTTAAGACGTACCATTTGCAAACTAAAAGTAGTCTCACCGCGCTCTTCTAAAATTACCGGTAATCTCTCGCGCACTGCCAATACGATATGACGGTTTAGATTGGCCAGTAATAATAAAACATGCTGATTTAGACCATCCATCTGATCCATAATTACCATTAATTGGCTGATGGTCTCTAGCTCAAAAAAAGTTTGGTGCTGCTTTTCTTTGTTCTTATTAAAGTTCTTTATTTTTCCGTCTTCATTAGGAAACTGAGCGTCTCTTAATGACCCTAGCAGCTTCTTAGCATCTGCACTTAAGTGGCTTTCAAAATTCAAACCTCTTTCGGAGATTACCTCATGAATCTCATTAATATACTCAAATCGAGTGTGTAAACTAGATCGACCATTAAACCCTTGTGACTTTCTATAATCAGGATTTAAATACGGCTTAATATCGCTCAAGTCCAGCTGAGAAAACGCTTCTATTAGCTCCTCAAATCCAGCAAAGTCAAAAGCTTCATTCAGCGATACCTCATCAATAGGCGCAGAAATAAAGTTAAGCGAGCGATTCACATACGACTTATGATCGCCAACTGCCGTCAGTTTACCTTGCTGCTCCATTAGGGCATACAGTTTCGGCTGCTCATGATACAAACGGCTTTGAAACTGACGCAACTCATCATGAATAATACTATCGGTCACCTGCTCAATATGACTATCCTCAATTATCGCCATACCTTGCTGATGACCGGTCTCACTACTGTATTCTGCCAACCATTTTTGCGCCAAGCTATCAAGTGTGCCCACAAACAGTTTATCAAGCGTGGTTAACACCAATGCGGTGCGGCGAATGGCATCTGTCATCGGATAACTGTATACATGATCTAGCAAATAACCCACCAAGTGTAAGTTAATTGGGTCCTTCATGACATCATCTAGACCGGCAAACTTAGCCTGTTCTATTAACCAACTGTCACGAGCTTCCTTGGCAGTGGCTTTTTGCTCTGCCTCTTGCTGTTTGTCATGCTCTATGTCTTGATTTAACTCATCGGCCCCGAGACTAACCTTTTTTGCATCTTCCTCTGTCTGATTGTCCTTACTGCCCTCAGGGGTGACTTGCAAGATAGCTGGGTATAAATTTTCTTTATTAGCTAGATCTGCACTTAGGTTATTGACCCATTGCAATAATTGATAGAAATTCACCAAACGATCATGAATACGCTGACGCATTTCTGCCGCTGCCGCGCGAGTAAAAGTGGTAGCAATGATTTGTTCAGGTGCACGCCGCGCTTCTATAAGCAAGCGCAGTACAATACCGGTTAACGTCCACGTTTTACCCGTCCCTGCTGAGGCCTCAATAAGGTGGCGGCCACTTAAAGCGACATCGACTGCAGGTACCACCTCTTTATTGTCCCCCTGATGTGCTTGAGTAGACGCATCTGTCGTAACGGATACATCCTCATCTTGCTGTGAGTATGGATAAGATGGGTATAATTTATTGGTATCGGTCATGTCTGTCATAAGGGGATATGCTTTTATTATTATCTATAAAGCCAAAGGGGCTGATCAAATTATCAAGAGATTAGCTTTAGCAAAATCAGCCTTCTAATCCATCAAGCGCAGCAAATAAAGGCTCATACAAAGGCTGAGCCAAGGCTGTTAAAGAAGCCGTTAATGCCTTAAACGCATCTTGATCACGTAGAATATATTGCCAAATGGCATGTTGCGAGCAAGTATCATATATCGTATCTGACGTATAATTTGGGAATAGCCACTCTGAGAAATCACCTCGTTTTGGCCAATAATCAGCACTCTCTTCTTCTTGAGCTTTTAGGCAATTGTCCAAATAACCAAATGCATACTCTGGCAATAAGGTAAGCGGTACTTGACCCGATAGCTTGGCGAAAACGGCCCATTTAATCAGCTCAATCACAGCATCTTCATAAACAACGGGACTTAGCTTATAGGCAGTCGCTTTTTCAAGCTTTTTAACTTTAGTGCCTGACTTATTAAAACGCCAAACACTCATGCCGTCATTTAACGCCACCTGCTCATCTGTGGTGTGTCTGGCCACCTGCCAATTCAGATGGGATAACCAAAACTTAAGCAAATGTCTGGGGCTAGCGGAGTTAGGTAAGATATTAAACCAATGCTTAGGCGACTGCTTGGCATACGACACGCCTGCCTTTAGATATGCGCCATCTTCATCAACCTGTATCGGTACCACACCTTTAATCTTAATCGTTTTCGGCAAAAAGGATAACAGTGTAGTCTCCCCTTTTTGATTAAACACACTTGCCAGTTCAATCTGTACGGGATGCTCGATAATGGGCGTAATAATTGGCAGCTCTGTGTTCGATTCTTCAATATCAACACCATTAACAATCAATTGTTCTTTAAAAGCCTTACACTGTTGTTGTAGCTTTTGCTGTTGATTGGGCAAGGTAGTATGGCGGGCTACCCCCGCAGGCATTATTTTTTGATACAGTAAAATTGGCCTGTCTTGAGATTTCGTATCTACCTGCTTCTCCAAATTATCCGAATCATCTAAGCTATCTGACTGATTAGCGACTGAAGCATTGGCTAATTCATGAATTAAATAGTCTTTAATCTGATAGGTGGTCAAGTTATCCAAAAACAGCGGCTCTTGGTTCGCCATTGCCTCCTCACCCTGTACGATATGCACCTGTTGTGTGCGCAAAAAGGCTTTGGCTGGGTGACGCACTTGATAAGCCAACACCCCTTCAACATCAATCTCACCAATATCAAATAAGGCTTGAGCCAAGGCTTTATTTTGTTCATTAGGATCTAGTTTGGCATCAATCGCTAATAAGTCATTCAGAGCGGCCAAGTTTTGAGAGTTGATATCTCCTAATTGACCTAACCCACTGCCTAATAGCTGAGCGATTGCCTGATAATGGGCTTGATTCGGTAATTTGACCAACTGCGGAAGTTCGCTAGAGTCTCTAGATTTTAGAGTGTGAAACACTGCCTGCCACAAAGGTGCTGGCGGGAACTGACGCTGCTGAGCCAGTTTGGTTTTTTGCATTGCTTTATCTAATATACCCTCTAAAGCATCAAAATCAGAAGGCTCTTTATTCGAGTCGTTTAAGTCAGTCGATGCTGCCTGCTGATTTGAGTCTTTATTTTTATTGCTTAGGCTATTTTCTCGTAAGGGTTCATGCTCTTTTAAACTCGTCTCAGACTCACTATCTTCTATCGCTTGCTCAAACAAACGCTTATCAAAAGGCAATGCTGGATGCTCGGTAACCAGCCACTGTTTGACCAGCTTAGGCAGATGACGTTTTAGACTTTCGGTGGTTGGGTCTACCAATTCTGGTAGACTATCGAGCGAATTGACCTGCCATTGCACCTCCCCTTGCAAGAATTGCAATAGCTCGCTGACTGGGTTGGCCGGCAAGTGCTCGTGGGTATCGGTCAGGCTTTGACCGTTATAAAATATCCAGCAAGCACTGCGCGCGCACAATAAGGCATCCAAGAACGCCCCATTGTCATCGTCCTCACTCACTCGGTCACCGCGGCGTGAAATAGTCGCTTTCATCAAATCATAACGATTATCACGGTCACGCGCTGGGAACTCAGAGAGGTTCATATTGAGCATGACCACCAAATCAAACGGCACATTTCTCAACGCCCCGAAGCGGCCGAAGGTAATCACGCCAGTTGGCTCAGCACTCACTTGCTGACTTTCAAGCTCCGCCTCAATACTATCGAGCATAAAGCTTAGCTTTAGCGGTAATTGCTCAACTCTCGCCAGCCTTTGCTCAACTTCTCGGTTATCGGAGTTATCACTACTGGCATATTGTCTATAATGACGGTTGGCGCGCAGGCTCGACTTAAAGCCGTTCATGGCGTTATAAATGGCGCGCATACTGCGGGTCTGGTCCACATCACCAAAATAACGATGAATCACTTGGCGCTCAATTTGATCGAGCCAATCCTCAGCTTTTAACTTTTGTTTGTGGTCATCACGGCGGGCAAGCAGGCCACTATAAATGCGGCACAGCGCTTCAATAATAGGCGCATCATTAAGACTTACCTCAGACAATGGCAAGCTCATCTCAGCAATCGCCGTACTTGGCCATTGCTGCGTCTCAAGCGGATACAGGCAGTCGCTCATTTGCGCTTCGGGCATAATTAGCCCCAAGGTTAATCTGTCTAACGCTTGGGCAAAGCTAAAGCGGTAATCAAAGTCATTACCATCTAACGTCTGCTTCAGATGCCACTCGTCAAAACCACGAATAAAGCCCGCCTCAACCAATAAATCACAGCCACGGCTCATCTGATCATGGGTCAAACCAAAGCTTTCGTATAGTGGCGGCAGCATTAACCAGTCTAATACTTCAGCAGCTTCAAAGCGGGCGCTGTCACTACCAAGTAGCTTATAGAACCCAATAATCGCCTCCCATAATTGACGAATGGAGGCATCAACCACACCCGTTACCTTTGCTGGTAGAGTCAGGCCATCTTGACCTTTACCATTAACAAAGATTGAGCTAATTAACGCATAATGACGCTCTACATCGGGTAGTAGCACCACGATATCTGAAATGTGACGCTTTTTTGCACCAGGCGGTAATGGCTCATTCAACCAGCGCCCAATCATAATGCGCAGCACCTCAAGTTGACGCTGCAGACTGTGGCACGAATGAATGCTTAGGCTATTATCTTGAGACGACATTGACCACAGGCGCTCTTTTTCAAAGCGTTTATTCTCAAGTACCTCATCTTCATACCAAGCAGCCGTGTCTAGATTCTTATCATTATCATGAGTGCTCGTTTCTGTATCAGCGTTATCATCAGAACTTAGTTCAATGTGATCACTAATGGCTTGTGACACTTTAACTGCAGTCGCTTGCTGCGTTGAGCGTTCATCAAGCATCAACACATCATTTTGCAAGCGTCTTAATAAACTGGTGCTGTTTTGGGTTTGAGAAGCTGAATCTTGCTCAAAGTCATTGATAAAATCCTCAGACAACTCAACGTCAAAATTATCCTGCCAATCCACAACCGCATCTTTATACAGCTCATTACCGGACAAATTAGCGAGCATGGCAAAGGTGTCTCGGGACTGCTTGCCCAGACGCGATAACAGACTATGCCCATAGTCACGTAAAAACACGCTTTCAGGGTTAATAATCTGCTGACGCTGTAACCACGACTTATCGACGATGTCCGCCCAAAACAGCTTAGAAGGGTTGTAGTGCAGTAACGTGATATCCATGTAAAGAGATAGACGCTGCAAAAAATAAAGCTCAGTCTGTGGCAGCTGCTGAATGGTAAAAATACGCAGTACTTTGGGTAACTGTTCGCGCTCGCCAGCCTTATCGCTCTCTAAAGCTTCCCAAAAGCTCTTTTCTAATTCAGCACGATACTGATGCACATCAGCGAACAGGTGCGACCACAGATAACGCTGAGCTGCTTCCAACTCAACATAATGATCAACCAACCATTCTGGGGTGCCGCGTGCATATTTATCAAAGCGCAAAGCTAAGGCATCTTTTTCTGCAATCAATGTGTCCACATCAAGTGGCTTATTATCCGACCACAGACTTAACCAATCCTCACGGTGGGTCAAATAACGGTTAAACACTCGTGCCAAATCACTTGCCAGCTGCCAAATCCTTGCATCTTGCTGCGCCTTATCCGGCTCAACGCCTTCTTGTGGCTCATCAATTAATGACGACAGCAGCGGATACACGGGATGCTTATCATCCTCGATAATAGTTTGCTGATAATAAGTGAGATAACCAAACAGACGCCACTGCATCACAGTCGGTGACAGCACCGCTACTTCAGGCACATTGAGCACAGTCTCATCAGGGTTATTTTGCAGTAGATAAGCATTGTGGCGACTTAACACATCTTGCATCAGCGTCCACTGATATTGACCCCAAAACTTAGTCATCACAAGGGTGCTGATACCAGCACGGCTAGCAATGGTTTTATCGAGCCAATCGCCCAAAACCATTGACGGCACAATAACCACAAAGGGATCAAAAATAGACTGCTGCACAGATTGATATTCGACCAGCAGTTCATCGACTAAGTTTTCGGTGCGATGCGATTGGATAATCTTGAACATAGAGGGTTTTTCTTTTTTTAGATGTTTTATAAGGAGCTGTGGGTATAAGCATAACTGATTATTTGCTTAAGAAAACCCTTGATTGATTTTAAACGTCAGCAACTGTCGTAAGTATTGCCATCAGAACCATTTCAGCGACTGATAAAGTCAATATAAGACCGCTTTACTATGTTTACTCAAGTAACAAAACTTTCACCTAACGCCATTGTGCGATAAGCTGTAGCTTATTCGCCTAAAATGACCATTCTATCTCATCCATACCGACCTACTGAGCCTTGCTTTATGAAACGCTTACACAAACCTTTGTCTTTTTACCTGCTATTGGTCGTTGGATTAATCGTGCTGATCATTGCAGTGCTATTTAGCATTTTATGGTATCAAAATCAGAATATATCGCATCCACTGCCATTCACAGACAGTGATAATATTTCGGTCAGTGAGAATGCAGGATCTACCCAATCCAATCAAACCATTCACATTGTTGTCCGTGCAAACCTTGAGCCATCTTTGGATTCCATTATCAACAAATTCAATGAGTATTATCCGCATATCACCACCCATGTGAGCTATGTGGGCGCAGATGAGCTACCAGATTATGTGCGTAGTCACTCGCCGGTACACGTTGTGATTAGTGATGCCGATGCGATTGAGGGTTTATATCATCGTCAGTCTAATCGTTCTAATGACACGCTAGAGACTCAGGTAGATGAGATACCTTTTGACTTTGCATCATTAAAGACCCAAACGGCAAACGCTGAGCAAACAAATCCTATTAAGATTCAGGGGTATATCTTGGATTCAGACAGTCATGTCTCGAGCCCTGTAGCGGACAATGAACCAGTAGCGGGGAACAATTCAGCGACGGATTTATTTAAGCGCTTTTTGCTAGCCAGCAGTGTACAAAAACGGCTACAGTCATCCAAGCTTGATGGCGCATCTATGCTTGACAGTATAGAGAACGATGACAATACCGTAGATGAACTGTTTAACAAAAACGCTGACTCTGATGTTAAGGGTGTGTCGATAAAAGGGATTTTTGAGTAACTATTATAGTCAGCGAACTACTAAAAGATTACGGCGTTAAGCTTAGCGTTATCTACCCAATCAAACGCTTCCAAGATGCGGTTCCATTGATCATCGAATCCCGCTTTTAATAATAACGGCTCACCGGTGACGGGATGATCAAGTGCTAAAGTCTGAGCGTGTAACATCATGCGCGTGCAATCATATTGAGTACGGAAAAATTTATTGTGGCGTCCATCGCCGTAGCTGGTATCTCCTACTATCGGGTGAAACAGATGTCTCATGTGACGACGCAGCTGATGTTTTCGCCCAGTTTCAGGCATTAAGCGTATTAGACTATAACGGCTGGTATTGTGCTTTTTTGATACGGCAAATGGCAGCTCAATTTGGGCTAAGCTCTGCCAATGAGTCACTGCTTGTTGAGCAGGTTTGTCTAAATCAGCAAATTTATCAGCGATGGCATCCGGCTTAAAGCTTAACGCATAATCAACGGTGCCTTTTTCTGGCATAAAGCCGCGCACCACAGCCAAATACTGCTTAGCAACTCTGCGTTCAGTGAAGGCTTCGGTGATACTGCGAGCCACAGCAGAGCTCTTAGCGAATAATAATACGCCCGAGGTTGGTCTATCTAATCTGTGTACCGGAAATACATGACAACCTACAGCATCACGGGTAAGCTGCATGGCAAAGCGCGTCTCCCCTTTATCAAGCCAACTGCGATGCACCAATAGACCCGCTTCTTTATTGATGGCTACTAGATGCTCATCTTCATAGACAATCTCTATCGGGTTATCTATTTGTGTATCTGTTTGACTATCAGTGCCGCTTTCAATATCCATCTTTATCCATTTTTTCATTGCTTCAATTTTAGATAGATTTGCTTTGAAACCTATCCTTATCTTTACTGTCTTAAATACATAGCCTTTACCATCAAGCCTTTGGCTTTGGCTCTAGCGCTTAGTTTCTGTAAAGTACCTTAACCACATGCCAACCAAACTTGGTTTTTACTAAATGCGGAGTTAAAAGCTCGCCATTAAAGCAGACTTTATCAAATGCTGGCACCATTTGGCCTTTTCTAAATTCACCTAAATCGCCGCCCTTTTTACCGGATGGGCATGTAGAGTGCTTCTTGGCTAGCACATCAAAATGTGCACCTTTTTTCAGCTTGGTAATAATCTCTTCAGCCAGTTCTTTGTCTTTTACTAAAATATGTAATGCGCTAGCGGTACGTGCCATGATGTAAACCCTTCATAAATATCGATTATGGCGGTATTATAGCACTAGTCACTTATAGCGTTAGAAACTTATAGCATTAGTGAGTATGGCTATTAGCCTCACGGATAGATTCTTGTTATGCTCATAGCTTGATATTGTCATAGAAAATACGCCTATAAAAGAGGGGCAAACACCTGATTAATTATGATAAAATAATTCTCCTTTCTATCTCCATTTCAATCTATGCGCTTATAGCTCAACAGGACAGAGCAGTCGCCTCCTAAGCGATCGATCGGGGTTCGAGTCCCTGTGGGCGCACCAATCAATGTGCTTTGGAATAACCTCGTGTAACTATCCCCTAAAATAACACAGCTCAAACGTAGAATTTCTTATAAAACACCCATAAGGAGTTTTGATATGAGCAAACGAATGACTGAGACTCAAATAGTATCGATATTAAAATAAGCTGATGCAGTGTTACCCGCTAAAGAGCTGTACCGTAAGTGCGTGAGGCTCTATCAATGGTCTGCTCACTGGCTTTACCTAACTGCTTAACCAGTTGGTTGATAAACTCACACTCTGGGTTTTGTGGAAATAATCGACAAAACTTGTCCCATTCATCCGCTTGAGTGCGTTGTACGTAATCAAGTGCATCACGCTCATACAAGGCGGTTTCACGATGATAGCCTGAGTTCGTGCCTTGTACCCAGCCATTGGCCACCATCTTATTGATGATGTCATTTTGAAAGGTTGATTCCCGCGTGATATCCGTCATGGTTCGTCCGTTTGGTTGTTTTGTTTATCGCAAATGTGTTAAATCGTATTTTCAAGTGACAGCATATTCATAATTAGCTTAATAAGCGTCTCTTTTTGGTCGGGGTCAGACTCTGCAACAAGTAACGTCAGTGCAGCAAGTCCTGTATCATTAATCACCATATCGCCCTGACTATTAAGCAGGCGATGATTGCGGTGCAAAAAGTCCACAAACATAAACGCACCACTTCGCTTGTTGCCATCGGTAAACGGATGATTCTTAACCATAAAATACAATAGATGTGCTGCCTTGCTCTCAATAGAGGGGTATGCAGGCTCGCCAAATACCGTTTGTTCAAGCGTACCTAGCACACTTGCCAGCCCATCACCCCGAGGGTTTGCAAACAGCTTGGTCGCCTCACCCTTATCTATAAGCTGTGCTTTTAACTCATTTAACATTGCCATTGCCTCATCAGGGCTTGGCAACACACCGCCCACCTCAACATCTGGCTCATCGAGCAAACCCTCATCATAACGCTGCAACCACAAAAAGGTTTGCGTATAACGGCTGATAATCTCCACCAGCCCTCGCCCCTCATCCGTCTTTAACGCTGGGCTTTGTGCTGTCTTCTTAATCAATGCCAACGCTTGTTGCAACTCATCTGCATTTTTCTCAAAGCGCTGTTTGTCTATGATATAACCTTGCTGTAAGTATTCCTTTAAACGATTGGTCGCCCATATCCGAAACTGCGTACCTTTCTTAGAATTTACCCGATAGCCTACCGAGATAATCGCATCTAAATTATAAAAACGAATCTTACGCCGTACCTGTCGATTGCCTTCTTGACGAACTACCGAGGATTCCTCGGTAGTTGCTTTTTCATCCAGATCACCTTCTTTATAAATATTCCTCAGATGCAAGCCAATCGTATCGGTATCTTTATCAAAAAGAGTCGCCAACTGTGCTTGAGATAGCCACAACGTCTCTTTCTTTAAGCGAATCTCTATATTAGTTTGCCCATCGTCCAGCTCATAAATTTCAATGCTTGCGTCATCCGTCTTATGGTTATTTGTCATCCTTTGCGCCTGTTTTAGGGTTTATAAACACTGTTCTGTCGACAGCTGTGATTTTCGTGATATTTTTGACACCATTTTATTCGTAGCCAATCCTGCCCTTAGCCACCATATCTTTAATGATGTCGTTTTGAAAGGTTGATACACGCGTTATGTCGGTCATGGTTTATCCATTATCTTTTAAAATTTGAGAAGGGTCGCGAAGGTCTGTATTAGAGACAGTACTGCTGCACTGTCTTATCTACTCTTAATACATTTCGCATTCATACAAAGCAGGCCTGTTACTTCTTAAAACATTCTTTATATATTCCATAATTTATATAGAGGAACAAGACATAAAGTCCTGTAAATCCAAGCAAACTATTGATGTTGATATGTTGACGTTGAAAATCACCCACAATCATAACGAATAGCAGTAAAAAACTCGGTAATAGATAGCGCAGGTACCTGTTTGACCAGAAACGAGCAGATATTACTGAATAACCTAGCACGAAAATAAATAAGATTAACTTAATACGAATAAACTCCATGGCTTTTGTTAAATACGATGACTAAACGCTATCAACATATCATAAGTGTACTATCTTTCTAATATCGTAAAACGCAAACTCTAACTCACCACTTTCAATAAACAGACGAATATATTCAAATATTTCGTAAAACGAAAGCTTTTAAAAAGGACACCGAAATCTCTTTATTTATTATGACTAGTGGAGGCATTATGCTACCTCCTTTTTATAATTGTCATGTTTCTTCCATAAGCTTACTCACTTAGAGTGAAGCACGCACTATGTCTTCGATACCAGCCAAACCTTGTCCATCTCAACCACTTGATAAGCTTTATCACCAATAATATGCTCACCTAGTCGCTGCTCATTAGCTATCAGTGCAAAACTCTCAGCATCCCAAGCATCGTCCATATCAAAGGCGTGAGTATAGCGATATTGCGCCCAGTTATAACGGTCTAAATACTTAGCTGTAGCTTCGTTATAATGCTGTGAGCTTTGTATCCCGTCACTGGGCTGAACGTCTATAGGACTAAATGCGTTTTGATAAAAATCTTTCAGGTCATCAATAGCACAAACGACTTGTGAGTGGCTTAACTGATTTTCGAACAGCCAGATTTGTAAATAATAAGGCGTATCCAATGGCTTTAAAGATGTATCCCACGATTGATATATCATTAGCAAATTGTCAATCAATAGCGTTCTAAGTTCTCCCTCTGGTTCAGGATAGACACTATTGGTAAAGCTCAGACTCGACCAAGGATGCACCCAAAACTTTACATAATCACAATGCGTCTGCTTTAATGCTTCTACATCAAGGTCTTTGTAATAGTCGCCCCAGTCTTTTATATGGCGTTTGCGGCGGTTGATGCCTCGAATTTTGCGATATCTCGTCTTATGTTGCTTCATAGCTTATGCTTTAATATTCAATATCGTATGCTGGTACACCAAGGCTCATTAAATCAAAATATAGTAGAGCCTCACCTTGACATGGTGGGGGGTTTAATATGCAGGTAGATAAATATGAAAACCACAGAGACTCTAAACTACTATAACCAAAACGCTAAAACTTATATAGAGCAAACGAAAAATCTCCGAACTAATGATTTGTGTGATCAGTTTGTTTACCAGTTGCCATTTCATCTCGGTATTCCTCATCATGTCTTAGATGTTGGCTGTGGCTCTGGTCGTGATGCTTTTTGGATCTCTAATAGATACGCAATAAATGTCACTGCTATCGATGGTAGCTCAGAGATGATTAAGATTAATAAGAAAAACTATAAGCTCAGTGAGGTTAAGTGGCTAAACGTCCTGTTTGATGAGATTAAAGTCCAAGGTTGGGAAGATAAGTACACGGGGATCTGGGCTTGCGCCTCTTTATTGCATGTTCCTTTTAAAGCACTGCCTTACCTGATGATGGATTTAATCAAAACCTTAAAATTTGAGGGCATTATGTACGCCTCTTTTAAACATGGCACGGGTGAGAGAATGGACGGAGAGCGCTTTTTCTGTGATATGAATGAAGAGCGATTGTTAGAGGTGCTGCATCAGCTTTATGTTGATTGTACGATTGAGTATGATTGCTGGATTACCTCTGATCTAAGAGAGAATCGAGATGATGAATGGTTTAATGTGATGATGACGAAAAAGGCTTAGGTCAATTCAATTGACCACCTTATTTCGCCACAATCACATCACTCACTCTGGTTGTATAACAAGGGCTTAATAACTCACGACTCATCTGCCACCCCTGTGCCTCCTTTATCCCCTCACTGGCTATAAACAGAGCGCTTTGCTGATGCCGGTCTGCTTGGTACTTGCTATTTAGCTCATCCATCACTGCCATAAGTGCCTGTTTTTTATTATAAGCTTCAGCATCAACGCCTGCACTAAATAAATCCAGCTGCACCTCATCATACTGACAAATGCCTGACAGCATAACCCCTGCTTTTGCATAACGAATGTTGTCTTTGTAAATCTTTGCCATTACTGCTCTAGCTGCTGTAACTAGATCTCTAGTATCCGCAGTTGGTGTTTCAAACTGATATTGACCTGATATGGGTGTGTATTTCTCGTTTTTATTAAATGCACTGTTTTTAGCAAATACAGTCAT
Source organism: Psychrobacter sp. CX16 (assembly GCF_057396245.1). NCBI lineage: Bacteria > Pseudomonadati > Pseudomonadota > Gammaproteobacteria > Moraxellales > Moraxellaceae > Psychrobacter > Psychrobacter sp. CX16. The sequence continues at coordinate 11,688 of NZ_JBXYJF010000006.1, read as the reverse complement.
AAAGCGACATACGCTGTTTTGCTGACGCAGTTTATTAGCAGCACGTGCGGCATGTGCGCATACTGCTTCTGCCAAATCATTTTGCGACGTGATACGTGTTGAGAAAGATCGGGATGAGATGATTTGCTTTTTGGGCTCAATGGTTGCAATATCGAGACAAGGTTGTCCGTTTAGCTCTAGGCACGTTCGCTCTAATACCACGCCAAAGTGCTGACGTATTTTTTTAGGCTCACAAATTGCCAGTTGGTATACGGTCTCAACCCCCATTGCTTTGAGTCTGTTTTTATAACGCCTGCCTACGCCCCATACCTCACCGACATCTGTAATCTGCATCAGTCGCCTAATCCATCTTGGATTGGTTAATACACATGTTCCTCTAGTAGCGGGGTATTTCTTAGCAGCATAGTTAGCTAACTTCGCTAGTGTCTTTGTTTCTCCAATTCCCACACCAACCGAAATACCTGTATACATCTCAACGATTTGCTTAATCTTTTTGGCATAGGCATCTAAATCTTGCATAGCCACTGGATAATCTGCCAAATATAAAAAGGCTTCATCAATCGAATACACCTCGACCGTAGGACACAGCGACTCCAAGGTGCTCATCACTCGGTGTGACATATCTGCATACAGCGCATAATTTGAGCTAAACACTGCAACGTTATGTTGAGTACAAAAGTCTTTGACTTGATAATAAGGCACGGCCATTTTAATGCCTAAGGCTTTAGCTTCTGGTGAGCGCGCAACCACGCAGCCGTCATTGTTAGATAAAACGACAACAGGTTTGTTTTTAAGGTCAGGTCTAAACAGCTTTTCGCAGGAAGCGTAAAAGCTATTGCAATCAATCAGAGCATACATAGGCTAGTTTCAATCTAATTGATACTAAGGATAATGAATAAAGAGCTTTTGTAGAATAAGCCTCTCACCAAATAGATACATCACTAAGATAGCAGAATTGAGTAAGGAATGAGTAGATCTAACAAATGATTTGCGACGAGGATTGTCGCTTAACACTTAAAAAGATAAGATGAAAGGCTGTGATTGATAGATAATGAGGGTCAGATATTTAGTTTAGAAGTCAAAACGTCGCTGTTGACCACGGCCACGCTTCACTTCGCGAATGATGTTTTTGACCACACCGAATACTTCAAACTCAATGTCATCACTTAAAGGAATATCATCAAAGTCATCGTTATAAGCCACCAACTTAGGCTCTGGCTCAAGACACAGCTCTTTGACCGTAAACTCACCGTTAACAGCACAAACAATGATGTCACAATGCTGCGCCTCAAGGCTTCGGTCGACAACGAGTAAATCTTCTGGATAAATACCAGCATCTATCATAGATAACCCGCCAGCGCGAACCAAGAAGGTGGCATTGGGATGACTGATACATAGCTCGTTAAGGTCAATACTGGCTTCTATATAGCCCGATGCAGGCGAAGGAAAGCCTGCCGGTACCTTTTCGATAAAGTATGGCAACGGGCTGTATCTTGACGGGTGTAGTTTGCCTAGTATTTTGGTGGTCATAGCTTTGGTTGCCGTTTAGTCAAACATAAGATATATAGACCCCACTCTCAACTCTCTTAAGGGGTTGAAAAAATAAGGGCACCTCACCATCCTACAAGTTTTCGACCAAGAAGACTAAAGGACAATGAGATGCCACTTGACGAATTTATCATTAATATCTATCTAATGGCAGAACAATATTACAACTTAGTCGTTCAAAAGCCTTTAATAAGAGGCGGTTATGCTCCTAAACTAAGTGACACCGAGATTATATGCATGGAGATTGTCGGTGAGTTTCTTGGAATGGATCAAGACAAACAAATATGGCAGTAGAGAAATACCCCCAAATTTAAAACACTAAATAAGTAGAACTAAGCTGCCATGAGAATAAACAAGTGTCTGGGAGGCCCTTATCCAATGCGCAAGAGTAAACAGTCAGATAAATAAATCGGACAACAAACAAAAAAGCCGTAGTCAATGACTACGGGTTTTTTGTTTGAGTCTACAATACTTATTTTTGAGTATTGATTACAGCGTATGTTTCATATTTATAGACTTTAGATCTCAGCTTTTTAGAGTCTATCAATGTCATGTTACTAGCTAAAAGCGTAACTTTCTGTGAATAACTTAGAAAATCACGAGTAACAGTGGCGGTCAAAACACTATCATTCATTGGTGCCCAAACAGTGCCCTAAATTTTTAATATACGTTAATGTACTTAGACTGATTGATTATTAGCAACCCCTTACATCTATTACGTATCAAAGGATGTAGGTTCATATAAATACCACATAGTTTAAAGAAAAATTCGTAGGCATACCTTGATATGGTGGGGGGGTTCTGGCGCTTATTTGTTAATCTGAGGCTATATCGTACTATTTCTTTGAGAGGTAGTGCGTAAGTTCTAAAATGATATAACTTCAAGTCACTAAAAGGAAGGAAGAAAGATTTGTTGATAATTAGTCAAACTTAGAGAGGTAACCAGCTCGTTGCGCCTCAATTATAATTTGAGTCCTATTATGGACATCGAAATGATTCATTAATGTTGAAATATGATTACGCGTGGTATGCTCACTAATACATAGTTTATCAGATATTTCTTTATTACTCGCTCCTTCAGCTAATAGACTCAATACTTCTAATAGACGATTGCTAAGCATAATCTTTGGTATATCTATCAAATTTTTAGATGTAATACTGGTTGTTAAAGACTTTGATGTTCGCTTTTTTAGTAATGATTGAACAGTTTTAATAATAGTTTTTGGTGCTGAATTTTTATTTAAAAAGCAATTCGCTCCAGCCTGTAGTGCGGAATTAATATCGTAATGATAGCTAGAAGCTGAAAGCAACATAATTCTTGCTGTAGGCCAATGTTTTTGAATAATCGAGATGCCATCTATACCGTTCACTCCAGGTAAACATATATCTAGCAATATCACGTCCATTTCAGTTTTTAAAGATGATAAATCACTAATTTTTTCTATCTCGAATATATTGACATCAATTTCTGACTCTAAAATGAGTCGTAAGCCTGCCCTAAATAACTCATGGTCATCTATTAATAAAATGTTTTTTTTGCTTTTAATGTTATTCATGGCCTTAGGTTCATAAAAGTTGTTAAAGATAATTACTTCTACAATAGTTTTACAGTTACTTACATTAAATTATTCATTATTACTTTTATATAAGTTTCCGTATAACAACCTTACCACATTGTATCAATTTTATTTGTATTTTTATTCTCCTATTTATAATTAAATTATAGACTTCTTGAAAACGTAAGTTTTATCAATAAATAGGCCTTGAAATATTGAAATATCTTAAGTTTCAAAGAAATCTAATAATTTAAAAGTTATCGTTAATTTACGTTACTTGCAGACTTATAACCAGTATTCATCATTAAGATTATAAAATTTCAGTAACATCTATTCAATACATAATAACAATAGATTGAAAAAATACTTTATTTAATTCTAATCATAACGAAGTAATTGTAGCCATGTTTTTTAATACGGTTCTAGCCGTTCTTTAAATCAACCTATTTAAATACAGTACTTTAGGTCTTTTTACGTATTGAATTGTGATACTAGATACATGATCCTTAAGGGTTCTAAATAACAATAAGGCCTTGTTCAATGTAGACATCATTTGCGTTATCAGTCGCATAGGAGTGATGATATACATCATAGGTGACGCCATCAACGGTCGCACTATCGGCTTTAGCCCAAGTACCATCAGTAGTGGCATCACGCATTTGCGCTTTTTCTACGCCATCGCTGTTCCAGTTTGTTGAGCCCAAATCAACCTTGCTGCTGCTATCGCCTTGAATAAACAAAGCGCCATCACGGCCAGTATCAGCTAGTAAGTCTTCAAAACGCACATCCAATGCATTTTGACCGGCAAGCTCAATCATTTCAATGCCAGTGATATGCTTTGTAGTGGCATTGGTTACATGCAAGTTACAATCTACCGCACTGCTGTCTTGAGTGTAATCCAGCACTAACGTATCTTGACCCGCACCGCCTGCAATGCTACCAGTTAAGGTTTTGCCAGCAACCGTCATCACATCATCGCCTGCGCCCAAATGGATGCTTGATGCGCCATACATATTACCGCTGATGGTCACCACATCATCGCCTGCGCCAAGCTCTGCAGTGGCCGAGTTCCAAGTCGAACCGCCTACAGTTAACGTGTCACTACCATTACCAGTAATGATGCTTGAACAGTCTTCTAACGCATCAGCAACGTGAATCACGTTATCGCCATTGCCTAAGTTGATAACTGCATAATCTTCGGTATCATCGCCAATGGTTAAGGTGTCGTTACCATCGCCTGTGGTCAGTTTGGTATAGCCATCCACATCGTCACCCGTGCTAATCGTGTTGTTCCCAGCCCCTAAGTCAATCATGGTAGTGCCGTCTGTTTTATAACCCACTTCTAATACGTCATCGCCCGCACCTGCGGTAATTTTGGTAGCACCAATAATGCTCTTGCCAAAGGTTAGCGTATTGTTACCCTCGCCTAGGCGTATCTCACTACTGTTAAGCATCGAGGTGGCCACGTTGATAGTGTCATTACCACTGCCCACACGAATGCTTGAGCTATCCTCCACATTGCTAGCAATCGTAATAGAGTTGTTGCCATCGCCTAAGTCCACTATTGAACCATCTTCGGTATCGTCACCGATGTTTAGAACGTCATCGCCACTACCCGTACGTACGCCAGAATAACCATCGATGTCATCGGCGACATTGATGTTGTTGTTGCCATCGCCTAGGTTTACGTCGGCATAGTTAGCAATGGCATAACCCACTTCTAGGGTGTCGTCGCCATTGCCGGTTTTAATCACGCTGTGGTCTTCAACGGTGCTGGCAATCGAAATGCTATTGTTGCCATCACCCAAGTTAATAGACGAGTAGTCTTCGGTATCATCGCCAATGACCAGCGTGTCATTGCCGCTACCAGTAATCACTTTAGCTTGACCGTCTAAATCATCGCCAATAGTGACGTTGTTGGTGCCTTCGCCTAAATCAATCACACTGGCACCTTCAACAAAAGTGCCCACGGACACATTGTCATTGCCTGCACCGCCAAATACGTGACCAAAGTCATATAAGCCTGCGTTGCCAAGGTTTTTGGTGATGGTTAAATAGTTAGTATTCGTTTCGTTATCTACCGAGGCAGCAGCCTGCTCGTCTAAAGCAAACTCAACCCGCCCTGCGCCTAAATCGATGACACCGCCATCATCCATCTCACCATATACTACCACTTTATCATTTCCACTACCGGTGAAGATACGGCCGCCATCAATGCCCCAACCAGTAACTTTGCCATCGCCATTACCGCCAATAACAACGGTATCATGGCACTCTTCGGTATAAATATAGCTACGTGCTTCTAAATTGCTCTGTGCAAGCCCTAATACTGAGTCCATCTCGCCTTGTACGTAATACGTATCATTGCCGCTGCCTAGTTTGGCCGAAGTAAAGGCATTTTGATCTTCGCGGATATGTACCAAATCATTACCGGCATAGGTCTCTAGGTTCCATAGCACATTGCCGTCTTCTGAATCTCGCTCAAAGTCGCCATCCCAGCAGGATTCTATCAATGCACCAGCGGCATCAAATCCCTCATACCCTATATAAATGGCATCGTTTGAATCACTTGTGGCATAGCTAATAGCATCACCATATTTACCACCGGTTTTGCCATGATGATCTGATGGACCTTGTGTAGCGGTTAGGTTCGCTCCTAAATGCCATAAGAATTGAGGATCGGCATCTACGCCTGGATCTAGGCAGGGATCAATAGGTGTTGCATCAAAGTTAGCCAAATCTATTGCTCGATCTGATAAATTATCATATTGGTCTTGAATAGTTGCTTCAACTCTAACGAAAGCGGGGTCTACCATATAGTCGCTATTGGGAACTGTGCCAATGTAACCATTATTAATTATATCTGGTGTAATCGTGACTATTATTTGCTCAAATGTAATAGCATCATATATACCATGATGGACTTCAATTACTAGTTTATCACCTACCTCTACGCCCTCAGGTACAGTGACTAGATAATCAACATTGCCTTGTAATTCATTAACATCTATGAATCCATCATTATTTGCATCTTCAGTGATAACAACGGTAGGTTTGATTGGAGCTATTAATTGAGTGTCATATACGCGTTCTGATTTAACCGTATAAGTATTCTCAAAATTTGCACCTACCACAGCTTCGACAGTAATAGAAGAAGAACCTGCCAAATCACTACCTGCAATAGAGGCACTATAAGTTCCATCAGGAGCAATAGTCGCAATATAAGTGGTGCCATTCAGATTTAAATTGACTTCCAATACAACTTCGTAATTACCAAATACTTGACCGGTTATAATAATATCCTGATTAGCTTCTGCAATATTGATGATATCGTCACCAGTTATTGGATCAATGACAACCGAGTACGCTGTAACTGTATCTTCTAAAGAAAGGTTTTCGCTTATGAATGATTGAGTTACTGTTTGAGATAATATTGAAACTTCTAAATTTTCATTAACTACTGATTTTTTTGTTTGAGTGTTCATACATATACCCTTTTAATCTATTTCTGATGTGTTAATAGGTACTGGAAGTTGTACCTATTACCTTGAGTTATTTACTATAGATGAGAACACTAGTTAGGTTTATAGTACAAACATACTAAATGAAAAGTTTTTTAATTAATTAGGGCGTGTGGAACATTCATAATTTCAGCCAAATGTAAGCACAAGCTAAAGCGACATTATTTTCATAACTTTGCTTGAGTTTATCAAATCTTGTTGCTATAGCACGGAACCTTTTTAAGTTAGCAAAGGCGTTTTCAACTAAATGTCTGATCTTATACAAGTCCCAGTCCATATGGCTATTCCCTGTTTTAGAATTACTTTTTTTAGGAATATTGCTACCTGTACCAGTTTGTTCAATATGCTCTCTTAAATCTTCTGAGTCATAGCCTTTATCAGCACAGACAACTGCCGTATCACTCAAATCCACTTGGTCAACTAAGTCTGTCGCAACTTTAACATCATGAGTGGTACCATCAGTGATAATAAAGGTGATAGGGTTACCATGAGCATCTACTGCTAGATGGATTTTAGAGGCACGCCCAGCTACACTTTTACTAATGGCCTGCTCCTTCTCATAAGCTACGTTGCTATGTTGATGAGCTTTTATATGGGTACCATCTATAAACACCCACTCAAGGTCTGAGTCTTTAATCATAAGCTTAAAAAGTTTAACTAGCTTATCATTCTTAAACCAACGGTGGTAAGCCCTGTAGATAGTATTAGGCTTGCCAAAATCTTCAGGTACGTCACGCCAAGGACACCCTGTTTGCATACGATAAAGTACACCTTCTACAGTACGTCTAAGATTCCCTTTGTCATACATCTTAAGTTCTAGTCGTATAGGTCTTAGTCTTGTCCATTGTTCATCTTTGAGCATGGTTCGAGGCATAGCAAACGATTTCTTTTTGTGTGAGAACTTAAAGGGTTGTCGTTTGCTATTTTTTTGTCACCTCCTTTTTATACCAATGTTCCACACGCCCTAAACTAAAAATAAAAACAAAAAAAATCCAGAAATTAATTCTGGACTTAATTTGTTGAATATAAGGTAACTTAAGTTTAACGTAGCTCTTTATAAACGGTGCATTTATTGACCTTTACCGAATATTAGCTAGTTAATTGACTTCTCTTAACTACCTAATATTTTTGCTTAAAGTAATGGTTATAAATTATAAGTTTTTAAATAGATATTTTATAAATTAAAGACTAAATAATATAGTCATTAACTAAGCTAGTATAATCACCGGTATAGTTCTCAAGACTAATCGTTAAATCTGTTTGAACCGCAGAGTATCCACTACTATATCCTCCATTTGTACTAATGCTTAATACCTCATTGGCGGCATCCCAGTTTAGGTACTCAGCTAAACTTATAGCATCCCCAATAGTTTCACCTTGGAGTAAGTCACTTATATGGATTTTATCTCCAGATGATAGATCAGTTATCACATCATTATCTGGCGAACCCACACTGCCTTTATCCTTGGAAGTCCAGATAAAGATATCTTCGCCTAAACCACCCGTTAAGGTGTCATTGCCAGATTTACCTTGAAGGATATCATCGCCACCCATACCTTGAAGATCATCGTCTTGAATCTCGCGACCTATCAAAGTGTCATCATTACTGGTTCCCAGTACGGTGTTACCTTGTTGGAATTCGATATTAACTAAGGCAGAGTTAGACTCTTGATTCTCACTAATTGTATAATCAAACGAGTTTGAATTACTGTAGTCATCTATACCTATCCAAATACTATAAGAGCCTGCATCTGCACTATAATTATTACCTTGAATACTGCCAACTTCCACATAATATTCACCATCTTCAATCACTGAGTATACCAAGGCAGAATCTTGAGTCCCTGCATTGGTACTAGTTGGATGCACGACTGACCCTGTATCTAAATTTAAGGAGTCATCATTTTCAGCCAACTCAACTCCATTAGCATTCAGTAGTCGAATACGTGTGTCAATATTGTCATTTTGGGCACCACCAGAACCACCATCGACATCTAATATAAGCTCTTCGCCTGCTTTTAGATATACTTTAATCATATCTTTATCAGCTGAACCTTCGTCTTCTATACGTCCTGAAAAGTTGACTAAAGCGGCTGTACTACTGGGTGCATTAGCATCTGTCGATAATCCAAATTGCGAACGATCCGTCAGATCTATTGCATTCGCTAATTGCCCATTCAACTCGTTATCACCTGAATCATTTGGATTTACAACAGTTTCAAGGAAACTACTGGCTGTATTGCCAAAGCTTGTGAAAATTACTGGATTAATACCACTTGTAGAGCCACCATTCACATCAAATGTTGTCGTGACTGACGAATTAGGAGAGGTATTGTCATTAGCAACTAGTACCTCTTGATCTACAGGTAGTACACCTGAGGTTTCATTCGTAATTATATTATCATCAGTTGCAGATAGACTATATATAAATATCGTTTGATCTGCTGTGACAACGTCCCCGTCATCATCTATGACTGTAAAGCTAACAGTTTCTTCATAGTCATCAATGGTAGATTTAGCTTTATATGAATAAACACCTGATTCGAAGTTAAGGGACAATACACCTTCTGCTAAAGTATCAACCATTACGGTTGTTGTAGACTGATCATAAGTGTGAGTATTGGCCATATCTCCCGTTACTATCATAGTCCCGTCATCACCATTGTAACTATAGATAGTACCATCAATGGTAAAGCTTGAAATGTTACCTTCATCAGCACCATAACCCGCTTGATCGGCCAATAAGTCTCCTTTGACTAAATCTCTGGTCACTAAATCAGGTACTGTATCAACAAGAATATCATCAAGCTGACTCAGATCAGTTATCACTCGTGCCAAATTAGCATCATCATTGTTACCCGTTTGACCATCATAAGCGATAGGATCCAGTTCGGTGGTATCATTGACACCAGAACCAAATGCAAATGCATAAGATTTAATATTATTATCGCTTAAGAAGGTCTTCCACAATATTTCTTCACCCGTTTGAATACCTTGATCAGGGTGCGTACTATTACTATAGCCTGTACCATTGAGCGTCGAATCATCAAAATCATTGACCGTTCCATGACCGTATGTTGGAATACCATCTGTTAGGAAGTATGAGAAACTATTACCACCATATATAGCCCCTGAATTATTATAACTATTCATAATTGTATTTAAGGCGGCGTCATAATTAGTGCCTCCATCGGCTGTAATACTCGCTAGCTCCGTCTTCGCTTCATCTATAGTTAACCATTGAGTTTGAGCCTCAGCAGCCCCTGAAAAAGTAACCAGCTGAACTCTAACTTCACCCGCTTCTGCATATCCATCTAGTAATTTCTCAATAGCCGCAATAGCTAAGTCGAGACGAGTTTCGTTAGTATCTGTATTTATCACTACATCCATACTTTTAGAAGTATCTAAAGCAATCATAATATTAGAGTCTGCAGGAGCAACTGCAATATCCACGTCACCTTCTGCAATGAACGGTCTATCATCCTCGACGGTAACTGAGAAACTAGTTGTTGCCGTTCCAGAACCATCGTTTACAATAGCATCGAATAAAATATCTAATTGATCTTCGTCATTGTTTGAAGCATGGTCTACAGCATGTAGTAGAGTAACATCATAGTCTGCTTGATATATTGAACCAATTCCGGTAATTGCCCCAACTTCAACTGTCATGACATCTATCAAATTACCATCAAGCAACACTTGACCTGTTAAAAGATCAGTTGCATCATCCCAAACCCAATTTACTGCTTCACCTTTTACAGTGATGTTCGCAGGTCCTGTAATATCTACAGAGAAGTCGGATAAATTAGAGTTATCAATATCTGTAAAACTGATGAGACCACTTGCAGTAGGACTATCTGTAGTATCGTTATTACCTTCTATATCGGCAATAGCATCATATTCCGTTAGCCCTTCTTCTGATACGACTACTGAGGTAACAGTCGGTATGGCATAATCATTATTACCTTCAATAGTGATATCAAGTACCGCAATGTCTGATAGCGTACCGTCTGACATCGTATAGTTAAAGCTCTCTGTTAACGTATTACCGTTATTTAATGCTTGAACTGTTGCATTGCTATCATCAACTTCGTAAACGTATGAGCCGTCAGAATTAACTGTCAAAGTACCGTAAGTACCTATTAAAGCAGTTCCTAGAGAACCTGCATTACCTGTCCCTTCTATGCCTCCCACTCTTATATCAGTCACTGTAGCGTTGGTTTGGTCTGGTACATCATTAGTCAGCAGGTTACCTGTTGCGTCTTGAGAACCGGTTCCATTATTGATACCACCTGCTTCAATCGCTGCAGCACTATCATTGACAGCCAAAATATCATTATCAAGAATGGTACCAATACCGTTGTTGAAGATAGTGGCGTTGCTACTAGCGTTACTAAGTATAATGCTGAAATTTTCAGTGGTCTCCCATACACTGTCATCCAAGATATCAACGGTAATCGTTTGAGTGGTTGTTCCTGGTGTAAACGTTAAACTACCTGATGTAGCGGTGTAGTCTGAACTGTCAATAGCAGTATTATCACTGGTAGCATAATCGACGGTCACATCGGAGGTTGGTGTCGTGCCACTTAACGTAACGGTAAAGGTCGCTGTACCTGCATCTTCATTAACAGTCACATTATCAATGCTAATAGTCGTTGGTTTAGTACCATCGGTGATAATCATATCTGCCGTATTGGCAGTGCTATCGACACTAATGCCCTCAAAGCCGCCGCCTTGGGCGTTACTGATACTGATGTTCACCAGCTCATCGCCCTCAACAAGGTTGTCGACAAGCGTGGCAAGATCAAGACTGGTTGCGCTTGCGCCTGCGGGAATGGTGACTTGCACCACACCGGTAAAGTCAGTACCATTTTGTGCCACACCTGAGTAGGTCACATCAACGGTCACATCGCTTGCCGCTTTGATTAGCGCACCGTTTTGATCGCGTATCTCAATTGGGAAACTGCCGCTACTGCCTTCAAGGACACTATCGACGCTATCGGTGATAGACACGGTGACAGGGTCTGGTAGGTTGTCATCATCGCTGCCATCTTCATCTAAGA
>NZ_JBXYJF010000061.1:0-842 GCF_057396245.1 Psychrobacter sp. CX16 | reverse complement strand
GTGTGGAAGCGCAGTGATGCGTGTAGCTAACCTGTACTAATTGCTCGTTTGGCTTGACCATACAACACCCAAGTGGTTTTGTATATAAGCTAATTATTTCGATATCATCCTGATAATACATTGATTCAGGTTCTTGATAGGTAAAACCAAGTTAAGCTAACCCTTAACCAACTCATATCTATACCCCCTTTGCTGACGACAATAGCACGATGGAACCACCTGATCCCTTCTCGAACTCAGAAGTGAAACATCGTAGCGCCAATGGTAGTGTGGTTCGCCCATGTGAGAGTAGGTCATCGTCAGCTCCCTATACCCTAAAAGCCCCTATTCATTAATTTGAATGGGGGCTTTTTCTTGGACATAGGTTTTAATTTGGCTAGAAGTTATTAAAAGTTGATTATTTAGGTGTCATTTTAACTGGTCCAAGTAGTAGATTTGAGTCAATAAATTAAATAAAAACAAACCCTTGACCTTGGTCTAATAGTCTATATAATACGCTACCTGTTCAAGAGAAAGCCTAGCGTAAGCGAAGCGGATAAAGAATTAAAAACTTTAAAAAAGCTCTTGACTAAATAATTAAAGCGTCTATAATACGCACCTCATCGGGACAACGAGATTGCCAATTGAAAGGTTGGATTCAAGTTACCTGAATGAAACGAATTAGAACAAAAGCTTGACAGGAATCGAAAAAGTGATATACTGGATGGCTCGCTAAGTAAGAACGCAAATTGCTTAAACTTATCTTAGTGTTAAACTTACCGCGGATGACGCGATAAGTCAACTATTTAAAAGCTAAAATCAAAGAACAACTTGTGTGGATTTTTGCTGATTTAGGATGCTAA
>NZ_JBXYJF010000060.1:0-925 GCF_057396245.1 Psychrobacter sp. CX16 | reverse complement strand
ACGGTCACGATGTTACCTGCTACCGCATCTGCTGGTAGACCAACGGTCACCTCAACCTTACCGGCTGCGTCAATCTCATCGGCAGTGATAAACTCATCACCGTTACCGATGGTTACGGCAGTGGGTGGTGTGGTATCCACTGGCGTGTCGCTACCTGAGGTGGCTTCGCCAGTCGATTCGTTACCGGCGTCATCACTGTTGGTCGCGTTCACTGGCGTACCATCTTTGACAGCGTCTGCTGGTAGGGTGGTTTCACCTGTGGCTGGGTCAACACTCACGCCTTCTGGCAGTGTGGTGCCATCAGCTGGCGCCCACTCTCCGGTTGCGGGATCTTTGACAAGCTCAACCGTTTGTGGGTTACCCGCTTCGTCGGTGTAAGAGATGGTGGCGTTAGTGGCATCATCCGCTGGGGTGACCGTCACTGAACCGTCGTCATTGGCGTCAACGATTGGCGTCGCAGGTGGTGTGGTGTCCACTGGCGTGTCGCTACCTGAGGTGGCTTCGCCAGTCGATTCGTTACCGGCGTCATCACTGTTGGTCGCGTTCACTGGCGTACCCTCTTTGACAGCGTCTGCGGGTAAGGTGGTTTCACCGGTTGCTGGGTCAACGGTTACCCCTGCTGGCAGTGTGGTGCCATCAGCTGGTGCCCATTCTCCGGTTGCGGGATCTTTGGTTAATTCAACGGTTTGTGGGTTACCCGCTTCGTCGGTGTAAGAGATGGTGGCGTTAGTGGCATCATCCGCTGGGGTAACCGTCACTGAACCGTCGTCATTGGCGTCAACGATTGGAGTCGCAGGTGGTGTGGTGTCCACTGGCGTGTCGCTACCTGAGGTGGCTTCGCCAGTCGATTCGTTACCGGCGTCATCACTGTTGGTCGCGTTCACTGGCGTACCATCTTTGACAGCGTCTGCTGGTAGGGCGGTTT